>NZ_CDWTNB010000014.1:0-45005 GCF_977947065.1 Frankia sp. CgJB1 | reverse complement strand
GCCGTTCACCGAGGCTTCCAGGCCCGGGGGCGGCGGCCCCCGCGGCGGCCGTCCGACCGGGCCGGGCCGGCCCGACAGAACCGACCGGGCTGGCCGGACAGATCAGACTGAGCAGGGCAGCCGGCGGGCCCGGGTGCCGGCTCCGCCACTTCCCGACGAGGCCCGCGCGGACCTGCTGGACCACGACGTGCGCTGCTCCCTTCGGGGGCTGCCGTCGTCGCTCGCCGACACAATCGCCCGCCATCTCGTCGCAACCGCCCTGCTGCTCGACGACGATCCCGCCCGCGCGCTTGCCCACGCCCGCGCCGCCGCCGATCGAGTGCCACGCCTGCCCGCGGTGCGCGAGGCAGTCGGTATCGCGGCTTACCACGCGGGGGAGTACGCGACGGCCCTGGTGGAACTTCGGGCCGCTCGTCGGATGGACGGTTCCGCGCACAACCTGCCGCTGATGGCGGACAGCGAACGGGGGCTGGGCCGGCCGGAGCGTACCGTCGCCTACCTGCGGGATCCGCAGATCGACCAGCTTGATCCGGCCGCTCGGGCGGAGATGCTCATCGTCGTCTCCGGGGCCCGCCGGGACCTCGGTCAGCCGGAGGCCGCCGTCGTGTTGCTGCGGGATCTGGCCACGGCCAAGACGCCGCCCGCGCCGTGGACCGCCCGTCTCTGGTACGCCTATGCCGAGGCGCTGCTTGCCGCCGGTCGTCCCGAGGAGGCCGCACGCTGGTTCACCTCCACGGCGGCGATCGACGAAGGAGAGACTGACGCTGACGCCCGCGCGTATCTGATCATGACTGGTCGGCTTCTCCCCGAGGAGAACGAGGAGGCTGCGTGGGACGGCGTGGATCTCCTGCTCTCCGATCGGGCCGATCCCGGCGCGGACGCCGGGACCGAGGCGAATACCGAAGCGAATGTCGATCAGGACGTTACCGACCATGATCTTACTGATCATGGTGACGCCCCTGGCCCCGGCCTCGAGACCGAGGGGACGAAGACCGAGGGGTAGGACCGTCCGGCCGAGGGCCACTCCGTCCGCGGTATCCGTGGGTCTGCGGGGAGGTGGGTCCGCGGTGGAGACGGACCGTACCTACGCCGGTCATGCGTACGCCGGTCAGTCGTCGAGTGGACGCAGCACGAGTCCGGTGCGCGGCTTCGGGGTGAACAACGTCGACTTGCGCGGCATCCGCTCGCCGGCCTCGGCGACGGCCGCCACATCGGCGATTGGGGTGGGGTTGAGCAGCAGCGCGGTACCTCCCGCCGCAGCCGCCGCGGCGATCGCGGCCGGCGCGTCGTGGTGGTAGTCGACCACGCCCACCGTGTCCGTCAACCCCCAGACGTCCACGATCAACGCAAGATGAGTGACGGTGACGTCGAGTCCACGGAAGGCCGCCGACCGCTCGGGGGGCAGACTACGCGCGAGCAGGTCGGGGTCGGGCTCGGTGAGCAGGTAGGCCGCGGTGCCGTTGGTGACCACGAATGCGTGCCCGCCCTGCCCGGCCTTGGCCAGCTCCTCCACCAGCGCGTCCGGGTCCGCGCCTGCCGGCCCCACGCCACCGGCATCCCCGGCAGCGGTACCGCCCTCGCCGGGCCCGGCGAGCTGACGCACGGTGAACACCTCGGCGGCCCGCCGCACTGCCTCGGCGAGCCCGAGACCACGCACCACCCGGTGGATGGCGTGCACCTGGGGCCCCGAGACGGTCGCGTCGACGAGGAAGGCCAGGCCGAAGTCCCAGGGACCCGAACCATCCCCGGCGGCGTGCCGTTCCGCCTGGTACTGGCGGTAGGTGGCGTACCGATGGTGGCCGTCTGCGATCACCGCGCGCCGGGGCAGCAGGTCCGCGGCGATGGCGGTGAGGACCGCCGGATCGTCGATGGCCCAGAGCCGGTGCGTCACCCCGTCGCCCGTGGACGTCTCCACCAGTGGCGTCGTGGCGACCACCATCGAGACCACCCGGCTGGTCTCGCCGCCGCCGGCGTAGAACAGGAAGATCGGTTCCAGGTTCGCGCGGGTCGCGCGGGTCAGCGCCAACCGGCCTGAGACCGGGCCCGCCATGGTGTTCTCATGCGGGAGGATGATCCCCGCATCCGGATCGGTCAGCGCGACCGCCCCGATCAGCCCGCGCTGGGCATGGCCGGCCTGCTCCTCCTCGTAGACGTAGACGGAGGCCTTCTCGTCGCGACGCAGCACCCCGCTGTCCAGCCATGCCCGCAGCGTGCGGGCGGCCCCGTCGTAGTCCTCCCCGGGGAGGATGAGCCGTACCACGTTGTGCTCGTCGCGCGCCTGGAGTTCCGCCCGCTCGGCGTCGTCGATGACGTCGTAGGGCGGGGAGGTCAGCGGGGCGAGGTCCGGCCCGGAGGACGGAAATCGTGCGGCCCGGAACGGGGCGAGCACGAGACCCGCCGGGGCGGGAACGGGACGATCGGCGTCAACCATGAGCCGCATAGTAGGGCCCCGAGAGTGCGGACCCGGTGTGACCCGGGAGTGCCCTCGCCACTGACCGCCCGTGTTCCGGCCGGCCCAACCGGGCGAGAGGAACATTTCATCACCTTTACGTAGTGCGAGCGTGCCATCGGAGCGGCGGGACGGTGGACAGCGCACACCTGATCGTTATGGGGATCTCGAGGTACGTCGGGTGGCTTTGCGGCGACACTGGAGCTGCGGACCTCGAGGATGTGCCTGGTGCCTGCGGTGGCGGACGGAGTGATTCCGGATCCGGAGGTGTTCCTCGGGTGAGAGGCGGTGATGCGCACCGAGGGCGCCACGGTGCGGCGGAGCCCGGCGCGAGGCCCGTGCCCGGTGCTCAGGATTGGCGAGGCGACAGATGATCATCCGTGTAGTGGAGGTGAAGATGTCCGAGGAGACCGGCCCTCCGGGGGATGTACCGGACGAGATGCCCGGTGGGCTGCCCGTCCGCGGACGACGTGATAGATCCAGCTCGGTGCCGTCCGAGGTGACGTCCTGGGGGGATGACGGTGCGGACCGGTCCCGGCCGGGACCGGCGGGTGAGGTCTACGACTGGTACACCCGGGGGATGGCGCTGCTCGGCCACGGGGACGCCAATGCCGCGGTGCAGCTGCTGGCCTACGCCGTCGCGGCCGAACCCGCCTCGCCGAGCGTGCGGGAGGCGCTGGCCCGGGCGCAGTTCACCGCCGGTCAGTACGGCGCGGCCCGGGAGACCTTCGCCTGGATCGTGGATCGGCATCCCACCGACGACTACGCCCAGTTCGGCCTCGGGTTGTCCGCCCGCAAGATCGGTGATCTTCGGGTGGCTGTGGAGCATCTGGCGCTGGCCGTGGCGATGCGTCCCGACATCCGACACTACGATGTCGCGCTGCGTGGCGCCCGCGCGGCGTTGGCCCGAGCGTGACCCGGCCGGCCGCCGTGCCCGCGGACGAGACCACGTCAGCCAGCTCTTCGTCAGCCAGCTCTTCCGCGGTCTCCTCCGCTTCGTCGTCTTCCGTGTTTTCTGGTTTCTCCGTGTCTTCCGGTGGCTTCCCCGGGCCGTTGCGTGGGACGGACCGGCCGCTGGCCGATCTGTTCGACGTCGCCCTGATGGATCTTGACGGTGTCGTCAACCGTGGGGGCGCCGCCGTGCCGCACGCGGCGGACACCATCGCTGCCGCGGGCCGCCGGGGGATGCGCACGGTGTACGTCACGAACAACGCACTGCGCCCGTCGGCCGAGGTCGCCGCCCGCCTGCGCGGCTTCGGCGTACCGGCGCAAACCGAGGACGTCGTCACCTCGGCGCAGGCAGCGGCGCACGTCCTGGCTGAACGGCTGGGCACCGGATCCCGGGTGCTCATTACCGGAGGGCGGGGACTTCGACAGGCGGTGACGGAGGAGGGCCTGGTCCCGGTGGACTCGGCCGAGGACGATCCGGCGGCGGTGGTCCAGGGGTTCGACCCGGATCTCACCTATGCCCGCCTCGCCGAGGCGGCCTATGCCATCCGGGCCGGAGCACTGTGGATCGCCAGCAACGCCGATCGCACCGTGCCGACCGAGCGGGGCGTCGCGCCCGGCAACGGATCCGTCATCGCCTTCCTGCGGGACGCCACGGACCGCGAGCCGGTGGTGACCGGCAAGCCCGAGTCGGCGATGCACCGCGAGTCGATGCGGCGCAGCGGAGCCCGGACACCCCTCATCGTCGGTGACCGGCTCGACACCGACACCGACATCGAGGCCGGTCACCGGACGTCGACGCCGACCCTGCTCGTCTTCACCGGGGTGACGACCCCCGGGGACCTGCTCGCCGCTCCCGCTCCGCACCGTCCCGACTTCGTCGCCGCGGACCTGCGCGGGCTGCTCCGGGTGGCGCCACCGGTGAAGGCCGTCCCGGAGCTGGGGAACCACGCCTATCGTTGCGGCGCCTGGAGCAGCCGGGTCGAGGACCTGATGGCTCCGGCGCCCCGGGCGCTGGAGCCCGTGGCGCCCGCCTGAGTCCCGGCGCCTTGGAGCATCGTCGGCGAACAGGCGCATCGTCACAGCAGCGAGCGGACCCGCAGCAGATCCCGCACGCTCGCGTCCACCTTCAGCCGTCCACTGGCCCAGGCGGTCATCGCAGGAAGCCTTCCCTCGGCGACCGCCACCAGGTCGTCGCTGTCCAGCGTTAGGATGATCTGGGCGTCGTCGCGGGTGCCCTCGCCGATGTGCCGCAGGCAGCCGTCACGCAGCTCCCCGGAGAAGACGGCATCGAGATCGGGGATACGGCAGACGATGACGCGATCCGGGGCACGCGGGGGACGGCCGTCGGCGGAGAGCCCATCCAGGCGGGCGGCGAGAGCATGGAGCGCGGCCTCGCACTGCGACCTGTCGGCCATCCCGGCCGGTCCTCCTCTCGGCCTGTTCGACCTGTGCCCCTCTCGGCCGGGCGTGTCCGGGACACTAGCGTGGGAGTAGGTGTTCCGGGCGGGACGACCCGCGTGGTGGGCGAGTTTACACCGGTTGCGAGCCGATCTCCGGTGGTCCTGACGGACCCGGGGTGAGGTCCCGGGCCGGCCGAGGGCGGATCCGGCCGGACGAGGAGTGGACAGGACATGAGATTCGTCGCATGACGCACGCCGCCAGGGTCCGTCGCGTCAGCGGCCGTGAGTGCGGGAGGCTGACAACGTGAACACCGAGAATCTGCCCGCCGAGGTTCGCGACGCCCTTGGCCGGCTGGACATGCTCGACGTCCTACCGACGGCCGCGCATGTCGAGGTCTTCGAGGAGATAAACCGCCGGTTGGCCGGGGCACTGGCGGACCTGGATGGGAGCGCTGACCAGGTTAAGGGCGCTGACCACGTCAAGGGCGCTGGGGGCGCGGCCGGGCCGGGCGTGCCCGTTCCGGCGCGTTCCGGGGCGCGTCCCACGGGAGGGCCGCGGCCCGGGCCGGGCATGATCCGGCCGGTGTGGTGAGTCGCTCCGGGGTCACGATGTCCCGCCGGACGCGTCTGGACAGCGAACTTGTCCGTCGTGGTCTCGCCCGGTCCCGGGAGCAGGCCGTTGCGGCGATCACCGCGGGTCGGGTGCTGGTCGGCGGCATTCCTGCCACGAAGGCCGCCACGGTGGTCGACGGATCCACCTCCATCGCGGTGACGAAGGGGGACGATCCCGGCTACGCCTCCCGCGGCGCGCACAAACTTCTCGGTGCCTTCGAGGCCTTCGGGGTCCCCGCACCGGAACCGGGTGTCGAAATCCCGCGTTCCACCGGCCCCACGCTGGTCGTGGCCGGTCGACGGTGCCTGGACGTCGGTGCCTCCACCGGCGGCTTCACCGACGTGCTGCTGCGGTACGGGGCGGCCTCCGTCGTGGCCGTGGACGTCGGCTACGGGCAGTTGCTGTGGCGGCTCCGCTGCGATCCCCGGGTCTGCGTGCTCGACCGCACCAACGCCCGGAACCTGACGCCCGCCGAGATCGGTGACCGCGTCGACCTGGTCGTCGGGGACCTGTCGTTCATCTCGCTGGCCCTGGTGCTGCCCGCGCTGCGCGCCTGCGCGGCCCCAGACGCCGATTTCGTGCTGCTGGTGAAGCCCCAGTTCGAGGTCGGCCGGGAGCGGCTCGGGCCAGGCGGGGTGGTGCGCGACACCGCGTTGCACGCCGAGGCGGTCCGCGACGTGGCCACGTCCGCAGCCATGCTAGATCTCGGCGTGCGTGGTGTCACGGCGAGTCCGCTGCCCGGCCCGGCGGGCAATGTCGAGTACCTGCTGTGGCTGGCCGCCGGGGCCCCACCGCTCGACGCGGACGTCCTGGCCGGGGCGATCGCCGCCGGCCCCGCGGGATCGGGGCGTCGGGCATGACGCGGGAGATCCTCGTTGTCACCCATCCCCGCCGCTCGGTGGTCCGGGAGAGCGCCCATTGGGTCATCGAGGGCCTGGCCGCAGCCGGGGTGTCGCCGCGAGTGCTGCGGGACGAGGCGGAGATGCTCGACCTGACCGCCGCCAACATCGTGCCGCACGACGCCGACGCGGCCGTCGGGGTGGAACTGGTGCTGGTCCTCGGCGGCGACGGCAGCCTGCTGCGCGGCGCGGAGCTGGCCCGCACCGCTGACGCCCCGCTGCTGGGCGTGAACCTCGGGCACGTCGGGTTCCTCGCCGAGGCTGAACCCGACGCGCTGGAATCCACCATCGAGCACGTCGTCCGCAAGGACTACACGGTCGAGGAACGCATGACGGTCGACGTCACGGTCCGGCGGCGTGACGAGGTCACCTATACCGGCTGGGCGCTCAACGAGATGTCCCTGGAGAAGGCCGAGCGCGCTCGGATGCTGGAATGCGTGCTGGAGATTGACGGGCGTCCGCTGTCCCGGTGGGGATGCGACGGGGTGATCTGTTCGACGTCCACCGGATCCACCGCCTACGCCTTCTCGGCCGGTGGTCCGGTGATGTGGCCGGGCGTCGAGGCCCTGCTGGTCGCCCCGATCAGCGCGCACGCGCTGTTCGCCCGGCCGCTCGTGCTGGCACCGGCCTCCGCGGTCGCCGTGGAGATCCTGCCGCCGGTGCCCGCGGTCCTCTACTGTGACGGCCGGCGGTTCGTCGAGGTGCCCCCCGAGTCGCGGGTCGAGGTGGTCCGCGGCCGCCAACCGGTCCGGCTCGCCGTGGTGCATCCGCTGCCGTTCACTGATCGTCTCGTCGCCAAGTTTGGCCTTCCGGTGGAAGGCTGGCGAGGACGCAACCAACGTGCCTCCCCCGCGTAGCGACTTCGCCGCGACGCGGGGACCCCTGGCCTAGGGCGCCGTTCGGGGTTTCCGTTAGCTCGCCTTCGGCGAGCTTCCTGGGATGATCGTCGGGGGGCTTCGCCGCGACGCGGCGGCAGCGGTGGCGGATCTTCCGCCTCTGCGATATCGGCCTCCGTTCTGGTGACGCTAGAGTTCGGGGCGTGCTCGAGGAGATTCGCATCCGCGGCCTCGGGGTCATCGACGACGCCGCCCTCGACCTTGCTCCCGGCCTCACCGTGGTGAGCGGCGAGACCGGAGCCGGCAAGACCATGATTGTCCAGGGGCTGGGGCTGCTCACCGGCGGGCGGGCGGATTACGGTCTGGTCCGGCCGGGGGTCGATCGCGCCTTCGTCGAGGGTCGGCTCGTCATCGGTGCCGAGTCGGCTGTCGCGGCCCGGGTCCGCGAAGTCGGCGGCGACCTCGACGAGGATCCGGGCGGCGCTGTCCTCGTTGTCGGTCGGACCCTGACCGCGGAGGGCCGGTCCCGGGCGCAGGTCGCGGGCCGCTCGGTCCCGGCGAGTGTCCTCGCCGAGATCGCCGAGGAGCTGATCGCCGTGCACGGCCAGTCCGAGGCACAGCGCCTGCTCAAGCCGTCCACCCAGCGTGACGCGTTGGACCGGTTCGCCGGTTCCGCCGTCGCCGGGCCGTTGGCCCGCTACGGCGGTGTGTACCGGGAGCTGACCCGGGTCAGTCGGCGGCTCGCCGAGATCACCGATCGGGTGCGTGAACGCGAGCAGGAGGCGGAGCTGCTGCGCCTCGGCCTGGACGAGGTGGAACGGGTCACCCCCGGCCCTGGTGAGGACGTCATCCTCGACGCCGAGCTGACCAGGCTGGAGCATGCGGAGACCCTGGTGCGGGCGGCGCGGACCGCGCACGCTGCGCTGATGAGCGATCCGGCCACCGGGTCGGACGAGCCCGGTGCGGTCGATCTGGTGGCCGCGGCCCAGCGGATCATCGCCGGCGAGTCCGCCCTCGACGCCGAGCTCGCCGCTCTCGGCGTGCGGCTCACGGAGGTGGGGATGCTACTCACCGACGTCGCCGCGGACCTCGCCTCCTACGCGGAGGGCATCGATGCCGACCCGGTGCGCCTCGCCGACGCCCAGGCGCGTAAGGCCGCCCTCACCAGCCTGACCCGGGCGCACGGTACCGGCATCGACGGCGTGCTGGCCTGGGCGGACCAGGCTGGGCGCCGGCTGCTGGAACTCGACGGCGCCGGGGACAGCGTCGAGGCGCTCACCGTCCGGCGGGACAGCCTGACCGCCGAGCTGGCCCGGCTCGCCGAGGAGGTCAGCGACGCCCGGACCAAGGCGGCGGCCCGGTTCGGTGCGGCGGTCGCCGCCGAGCTCGCCGGGCTCGCGATGCCCCGGGCCCGGGTGGAGGCCGCCGTGTCGCAGCGCGACGATCCGGCCGGTCTGCCGGTCGGCCTGCGGGTCGTCGCGTTTGGACCGTTCGGCGTCGACGACGTGGAGCTGCGGCTGATCCCGCATCCCGGGGCGCCGCCGCGGCCGGTCCAGAAAGGCGCGTCGGGCGGTGAGCTGTCCCGGGTTATGCTCGCGATCGAGGTCGTCCTCGCCGCCGCCGACACCGGTTCGACCATGGTCTTCGACGAGGTGGACGCCGGGGTCGGCGGTCGGGCCGCGGTGGAGATCGGCCGGCGCCTCGCCCGTCTCGCCCGCACTCATCAAGTGATCTGTATCACCCATCTGCCGCAGGTCGCCGCCTTTGCGGACCGTCATCTGGTGGTCCACAAGGCCGACGACGGATCGGTCACCCGCAGTGGGGTCGTCACGCTCGACGACGCCGGCCGGGTGCGGGAACTCTCCCGGATGCTTGCCGGCCAGGAGGAGAGCCCGCTGGCCCGTGGGCACGCCGAGGAGCTGCTCGCCGCCGCGGCGGCAGACAAGGCGCTGCCGTAGTGCCACCGCGGTCGGGGAGGCCGGGCATCCTGCGGTGGTCCAGGGAGTCACCGAAAGTGATAGCCGAGGGCCCTGACTCACCCTTATGGCAGAGTCCCCGCATTGCGCTGGAGGCGTCGTGCGGGGGAGCTGTTACCGTGAAGTCCCGTGGAGGCGCCGGGGCCGGACCGGCGGCGTAACCACGGGAGCTTCGGGTGGGTCAGGCGCATATCACCAAACACATCTTCGTCACCGGCGGGGTCGCGTCCAGCCTCGGCAAGGGACTGACCGCGTCGAGCCTCGGTCGACTCCTCAAGGCTCGTGGACTCCGCGTCACGATGCAGAAGCTCGACCCCTACCTCAACGTGGACCCGGGGACGATGAACCCGTTCCAGCACGGTGAGGTGTTCGTGACCGACGATGGGGCCGAGACCGACCTCGACATCGGCCACTACGAGCGGTTCCTCGACGTCGACCTCGACGGCAGCGCCAACGTGACGACGGGCCAGGTCTACTCGGCCGTTATCGCCAGGGAACGCCGCGGCGGCTATCTGGGCCAGACCGTCCAGGTCGTCCCGCACATCACCGACGAGATCAAGAACCGGATCCGGCGGCTGGCCGGTGACTCCGTCGACGTGGTGATCACCGAGGTCGGCGGGACCGTCGGGGACATCGAATCGCTGCCCTACCTGGAGGCGATCCGTCAGGTACGCCACGAGGTCGGTCGGGACAACGCCCTGACGGTGCACGTGAGCCTGGTCCCTTACCTCGCCCCCTCCGGAGAGCTGAAGACCAAGCCGACCCAGCATTCGGTCGCGGCGTTGCGCAGCATCGGCCTGCAGCCCGACGCCGTGGTCTGCCGGTCCGACCGGCCGCTGCCCGATTCACTCAAGAAGAAGATCGCGATGATGTGCGACGTCGACGACGAGGCCGTCGTCGGGGCGCCGGACGCGAGCTCCATCTACGACATTCCCCGGGTGCTGCACCGCGAGGGTCTCGACGCCTACGTGGTGCGTCGGCTCGGGCTGTCCTTCCGCGACGTCGACTGGACGGAATGGGACACGTTGCTGCGACGGGTGCACCACCCGGCCAACACGGCGACGATCGCGATCGTCGGCAAGTACGTGGACCTCCCCGACGCCTACCTCTCGGTGACCGAGGCCCTGCGCGCCGGCGCCTTCGCCACCGACACTCGGGTGGACCTGCGGTGGGTCACCTCGGACGAGTGCTCTTCCCCGGACGTGACGGCCACCCTGCTTGACGGGGTCGACGGGATCATCGTTCCCGGTGGTTTCGGGGTGCGGGGCATCGAGGGCAAGCTCACCGCGCTGCGGCACGCCCGCGAGAACGGTATTCCGACCCTCGGTATCTGCCTCGGCCTGCAGTGCATGGTCATCGAGGCGGCCCGCAGTCTCGCCGGCCTGGAGGCGGCGAACTCCACCGAGTTCGTCCCCGAGACCCCCCACCCGGTGATCTCCACGATGGCTGACCAGCACGAGGTGGTGGCCGGCACCCGGGACATGGGCGGCACAATGCGACTGGGCCTGTACTCGTGCGTGCTGGCGCCCGGCACGCACGCCCGGCGTGAGTACGGCGCCGCCGAGGTCGCCGAGCGCCACCGGCACCGGTACGAGGTGAACAACGACTATCGGCACCGGCTGGCCGCCGCCGGGCTGGTCTTCTCCGGGGCGTCGCCGGACGGCCGCCTGGTCGAGGTGGTCGAGCTGCCCGCCGACGTGCACCCGTACTACGTCGGCACCCAGGCACATCCGGAGTTCCGGTCCCGGCCGACCCGGGCCCATCCGCTGTTCCGGGGTCTCGTCGCCGCGGCGGTCGCGCATGCGGACCGCCGCCGCGGGGTGCTGCCGGTGGACCTGCCGGGCGAGGACGCTCCCACTCCGGAGAACGGCGCCCCGGAGAACGGCGCCGCGCAGACCCGCGGCGTCACGGCCGGTCGATCCGGCGGGAGTATCCGCCGGGGCGCGAGCGCATCCCGTCCGAGCGTCAGCTCCAACGGCACCGCCGCGCTGGTGTCCCCGTGACGGCGACCCCGCACCGGTACGAGGTCACCGAGAGCACCCTGGCCTACCAGGGGAGGGTCATCTCTGTCCGCCGCGATCAGGTGCGGATGCCGGATGGCGACATCTCGCAGCGTGATGTGGTGGTGCATCCCGGCGCCGTGGGGGTGGTCGCCCTCGACGAGGCCGATCGGGTGGTGATGGTCCATCAGTACCGTCATCCCGTCGGTGGTCCGCTGTGGGAGCTGCCCGCCGGCATTCTCGACGTGCCGGGCGAGCCGGCGTCCTCGGCCGCCGCGCGGGAGCTGGCCGAGGAGGCCGGGCTGCGCGCCGACCGCTACGATCTGCTGGTTGACGTGTGGGCCTCGCCGGGGATGACCGACGAGGCCTACCGCCTTTTCCTGGCCCGCGGGCTGCACGAGATCCCGGCTGCCGAGCGGTACGTGCCGGTGCACGAGGAGGCCGAGATGGGTCTCGCGCGTATCGACTTCACCGACGCTGTCGAACGGGTCCTGCGCGGTGAGATCACCAACGCGATGGCGGTCATCGGGCTGCTGGCCACGGCCCGGGCGCGCGGCGAGAACTACGCCGGTCTGCGCCCACCCGACGCACCCTGGCCCGCTCGTCCCGCCCACCGCGGCTGAGCCGCCGCGCCGCGGCCCCGTTTCTCCGCGGTGGTGTCGGTCCGGTCCCGCGGTGGCGTCAATCGTTGTGGACCAGCACGCCGGCGGCCTCGTCGACGACGATGCCCCGCGCGGCGGCGAGGGTCACCGCGTCGATCGGGAATGCCTGCGCGACCCCGGGGACGGTGAACGTGCCGTCCCCGGTCACCGCGAGGGTCACCTGGTACCGGCCCGGCCGGGCGTAGCCGTGCGCCACATAGGCCTCGGGATGATCGCGCGGTGAGATCGCCGGGTCGTAGGGCCGGCCGGGAGCATCCGGGCCGGTCTCGCCGTCACCGAACTCCCAGTGATAGTGGGGAACGGCGCTGATGGTCGCCACGACCGGCTGGTCGACGTTGAACGTGAACGAGTCGGGCACGGGGGTGTAGAGGATCGTGGCCAGGTTCGCGAAGCTGCGGCCGGACGGCGCGATGACGATCGACGGCTTCGGCAGGAGTTTCTCGCGCAGGTAGTTGGCGAGCGCGGCCTGCACCTGGGCGATCGGCACCGCGCCGGCGGGCAGCAGGTAGTTGAAGCAGCCCGCTACCGCCTGGTCGTACTGGGCCCGCGCCTGCGCGTCCATCGCCGGATCCGGCCCGACCGCGGTCAGCAGGTCACAGACGGCCGCCGGGTCGTCCGGACAATCCTGGCCGCAGGCCGCGCTCCGCCGGGCCCCCGATCCGGTCGGGATCCCGACGCGCTCCAGCACTCCGTCGTGGTAGCGGTACTGGTAGCCGTTGTCCGTGGCCCGGGTGTCACAGGTACCCCACAGCGCGCCGGCGGCGAGGCTGGTCAGGCTCACCAGCAGCAGCGCGCCGACCGCGATCAGCGCCGGGCGCGGGAACGCGCGGCGCCGGCCGGCGGTGGTCGTGCGGGCGGCGGTGGTCGTGCGCGGGGCGGTCGTCCCCGGGCCGGTGGTCATGCCCGGGCCGGGGCGTAGCGCAGGGTCTGGATACGCCAGCCGTGGTCGGTGAGCGACAGTTCGGCCGTGCCGACCCGGGTCGGCACGGCCGGGGCGTCGGAGACCCGCCGGCCCGCTGGGTCCAGCAGCCCCACCGCCCGGGTTCGCACGGTGAAGTCCACCTCGGTGACGAGCCCGACCCGCGGCCGGGCGAGCACGTCGCTCAGCTGATAGGCCGGCCCGTCCGCGCGCAGCCCCCGCTGCTGGAGTGAGCGGGTCACCCCGACGTCGAGGACGCAGGGCTGGCAGCCACCGAGCGCCCTCGGCGCGATAACCGCGACCCGACCGGCCCGCGCGGCCTCGTTGATCTCGTGAAAGTAGCCCTCGACCGTGCGGGTAGCGGCCGCGGGCGTGTCGTCGACCGAACCGGGGAAGGAAGGGCCGCCGGAGACGGCCGTGCCCGGGTTTTGGGAACCGGGGCGGGTCGGGACCGCGGCCCCGGATGGCTCGTGCTGGTCGCCGCCGCAGCCCGCGCCCGTGAGGATGACGAGCATGGCGATAGCGACCCCCAGCCGTGCGGCGTACCGTGACGACCCGTTGTCCGCTTGCACAAGTCGCCAGGATAGCCGCGGAAACGCGGTATGTGGATAGGCGCCAACGGAGAACGGGGGGCAGGTCCTACTATCAGTTCGATGATGGGAGTCACCGACGGCGACCGGGTATTCCGGCTGCGCCCCCCCGCGGCCTCGGCATCCGGCGTCGGCGGGTCCTCGGATCATCGTCCGTCGGCGCCTCGGCCCGGGCCGGACGACCTGGCTGGGCCGGACGACCTGTCCCGGCCTGCGGATCATCGAGCCGGGTCCCAGCTGCGTGGCACGCCCGCCGGCGTCATCGAGCGCTATCTCCACCATCTGGAGGGCGAACGCGGACTCGCGCACAACTCGGTGCTCGCCTACCGTCGCGACCTGCGCCGCTATTATGATCATCTCTCCGCATGCGGTCTGTCCTCGTTGGGCGCGGTCGGTGAGGCGGAGGTTGCCGGATTCGCCGCCGTGCTGCGCACCGGTGACGACACGCACCCGCCGCTTGCCGCGGCGTCGGTCGCGAGGATGCTGGTCGCCGTCCGGTCGCTGCACCGCTTCGCGGCCGACGAGGGTGACGTCCCCGAGGACGTGTCCCGGCCGGTTCGACCGCCGACGCCTCCCCGGCGGCTACCGAAGGCCCTGAGCATCGACCAGGTGGTGGCCGTCCTCGCCGCGGCCGCGGGTGCGCCCCCGTCGGGATCCCCGCCGCCGCCCGGGGGACCGCCGCCGGTGGAACCGGCCGAGGCCGTCCGCCGTCTGCGCGCGACCGCGTTGCTGGAGCTTCTCTACGGCACCGGGGCCCGGATCTCGGAGGCCGTCGGTCTCGACGTCGACGATCTCGATCTGGAGGCCGCCTCCGTCCGCCTGCACGGCAAGGGCGGACGTGACCGGATCGTCCCGCTCGGTCGGTGCGCCATCGCCGCGGTGGCCGACTACCTGCGGGTGGGGCGGCCGATGCTGGCCGCCCCCCGCTCGGGGCCCGCGGTCTTCCTGTCCCGCCGCGGTAACCGCCTGTCCCGGCAGAGCGCGTGGTCGGTGCTGCGTACGGCGGCGCTCGCGGCGGGTGTGGAGGGGGTGTCACCCCACGTGCTGCGCCATTCCTTCGCCACCCACCTGCTCGACGGCGGCGCCGACGTCCGGGTGGTGCAGGAGCTGCTGGGACACGCCTCGGTCAGCACCACTCAGATCTACACCTTGGTGACGGTGGACCGGCTTCGCGAAGTGTACGCGGCCTCACACCCACGCGCCTTGGGCTCGACCCTGGGCTCGATCGGTCACCACTCCCGGACCTGGGGACCCGAGGACGGATCCGTGCATGACGGATCCGTGAGTTTCGCCGGGGCACCGCCCCGGTTCTGAGCGACGGTCGGTGTCCCGGGCGAATGTCCACCCGGGACTGTCCGCGGGAGAACGCGCCAAGCGGCGCGACGCCACCGCTTGGGGACGGGTGGACCGGCGCGGCACGTGGACACGCTCAGGATGCGGACGCTCAGGATGGGGTGTACGGCCCCAGGCTGGGCATCCCGTTGGAGGGAGCCGAGGCGGGAACGCCGCCGACACCGCCGACCGGCTGCGTGCTGCGCTCGGCCAGGGTTTCGCCCACCTTACGGGCGATCGCTTCCATCAGGCGCAGTGCCTGCGGCAGCGACAGGTTCAGCACCACTTCGCTGTCGTTCGTCATCGCGAAGCGAACCGACACGTCCGCCATTGCTCGACCTCTCTCGCCTGACTCCGAAGATCTGCTCGATGTGTGTGAAACGGAACGGTACGGCCCATCTGAGACCAATGCGCGCGCGGGGTTCCTGGAAGTACCGGCAGGTTCGCTTTTCGTGTCTACTCTCTCACCAATTGTCGCGGTCCAAGAGCTGTAGCTGTCAGTCACGTGGGTTGCTCCTCTGCCGGTGGCGACGTGTATGGACCCGGTCGATCCGGATCTCCCCACGGGGGGCGAGCTCGGAAAAATCGGGCACGTAGCTGTCCCGTTGTCTCTGCATAGTCCCTCATTGCCAGGAGCTGTCCGCAAGGGGGTGGACTTGTCATGCATCGTCATGTCGGAGGGTGAACGGGTTGGTTCCCACCGTTCTGGGAACGCTTTCACGGGTGTCACGCAGCCGGGCGGCCAAAGCCCGGATCGGGCAGGATAACAGGGTGGCTTCCACTGACCGCGTCCGGCCGGATGTCCCCGCGCTGATCATCGGTATCCTCGGCGGCTCGGGTCCGCAGGGCGGGGGCCTCGGCCTGCGGTTCGCCGCCGCCGGCCATCTCGTGCTGATCGGGTCCCGCTCGACCGAACGCGGCCAGCAGGCCGCGGCCGCGCTCGCGCGTCCCGGCCTGCGTATCGAAGGCGCGGACAACGCCACGGTCGCCGAGCGCGCGGATATCGTCATCATCGCGGTTCCCTGGGAGGGCCATCGCCAGACCCTGGCCGCCTTGCGGGAGCCGTTGGCCGGGAAGATCGTGATCGATTGCGTCAACCCCCTCGGCTTCGACAAGGGGGGTGCCTTCGCACTCGTGGTGCCCGAGGGCAGCGCCGCGCAGCAGGCGGCCGTCGTCCTGCCGGACAGCACCATCGTGGCGGCCTTCCACCACGTCTCTGCGGTGCTGCTGGCCGATGACGCGGTCGCGAAGATCGACACTGATGTCCTGGTCCTCGGCGACGATCGGGCCGCCACCGATCTGGTGGCCGCGCTCGCCGAGCGCATTCCCGGCATGCGGGGCATCTACGCCGGCACGTTGCGCAACGCCGGTCAGGTCGAGGCGTTGACCGCAAACTTGATCTCGGTCAATCGTCGGTACAAGTCACACGCCGGCCTGCGGGTCACCGATGTCTGAGCGGCGTCCGGACGTGGCCTCTCCGGACGTGGCCCGTTCGGACGTGGCCACGGTGGCGAACGGGCGGGAACGAGAGGCGGGGACGGCCTTCCGGGACGATCTGGGCCACCCGGTGGCGATTCCGGCGCGGGTGGAACGGATCGTCTCGCTCGTTCCCAGCCTCACCGAGTCGATCGCCGTTACCGCGCCCGGTCTGCTGGTGGGTGCCACCGACTGGTGCAGCCATCCCGCGGGGCTGGCCGTCGCCCGGGTCCGGGGGACAAAGAACCCCGACCTCGACACCATCGTCTCCCTGGCTCCGGACCTGGTCTGCGCGAACGCCGAGGAGAACCGGGAACCCGACCTCGCCGCGCTGCGCCGGGCCGGGCTCGCCGTGTGGGTCACCGCCCCTACCACGGTCGATCAGGCTCTGGTGAGCCTGGACCGGATGCTGCGCCTGGCCTGCGGGCTGGCTCGTCCCGGCTGGCTCGACGCCGCCCGGCAGGCCTGGGCCGTGCCGGCCGCCGGGCCGCGGCGGCGGGCGTTGGTGCCGATCTGGCGCCGGCCGTGGATGGCGGTCGGCCGGGACACCTTCACCGGCGACGTGCTGCGCCGGCTGGGGGTCGACAACGTGCTGGCGGACTCGCCGGACCGCTACCCTCGGATCGATCCCGCGGCCGTCCCGCCCCATGACCTGGTGGTCCTGCCCGATGAGCCGTACCCCTTCAGCCCGTCGGACGGACCCGAGACCTTCAGCGCGCCCGCGGTCTGCGTGTCCGGCCGCCTGCTGACCTGGTACGGCCCGTCCCTGGTCGAGGCGGGGTCCGTGCTCGCGGCGGCGCTGGCCCGGACCGGCGATGGGCCGGAGTGACAGCGCCGCCGCCGGCACCACCGGCCGGATGGCTGATCAGTAGCTGTGCTCGATTGTCGGGTACCTGCCGTCCCGGACGTCCGCGCGGTAGGCCCGGGCGGCGTCCGCGAGAATCGTGCGCAGATCCGCGTACCGCTTGACGAACCGCGGCGCGCGGCCGTCGCTCAGCCCGGCCATGTCCTGCCAGACCAGCACCTGGGCATCGCATCCCGAGCCGGCTCCGATGCCCACGGTGGGGATGCGCAACTCCTTCGTCACCCGGGTGGCCAGATCGGCGGGAACCACCTCGAGCACGACCGCGAACGCGCCGGCCGCCTCGAGCGCCAGCGCGTCGGCCAGCAGGACCTCGCCGGCCTCGTCGCGGCCTTGGACCCGGTAGCCCCCGATAGTGTGGATGCTCTGCGGGGTCAGCCCCAGATGCCCGATAACGGGGATGCCGGCGCCGACCAGGGCGTCCACCGCCCGGACCACCCGGGAACCGCCCTCGAGCTTCACCGCGTGCGCCCCGCCCTCCTTGAGGAAGCGGGTAGCGTTCGCCAGCGCCTCGGCCGGCCCCCCCTGGTACGACCCGAAGGGCAGATCGGCGACGACCATCGCGTGCGGTGCTCCGCGGACCACCGCCCGGACCAGCGGCAGCAGCTCGTTGACGGTGATCGGCACGGTCGTGTCGTAGCCGTAGACGACGTTGGCGGCTGAGTCCCCGACCAGCAGGACGGGGATCTCCGCCTCGTCGAAGACGGCGGCGGAGGTGGCGTCGTACGCGGTCAGCATCGACCACTTCTCGCCCCGGTTCTTCGCCGCGGCGACGTCACGCACTGTGAAACGGGACCGGCGTGGCCGCGGCGGCGTGGTCGGCGCGCCGTAGGGCGTCGCCGCCGGGCCCGCCGGGTGGGTGGGTGTGCCTGAAGCATCCATGAGTGCTCCTGTACGTCCGTCCGGGCGCTGGGCGTCCCGGCGTCCCTCTCATGCTGCCACCAACGGCCGCCACGCGGAGAGCCCGCGGCGGAGCAGATCCCCCGGCCCCTAGGTGGCTGTTCGGGCTGGGGCGTTCGGGTGGTGGTTTCGCGGTGGACCATGGCCCGATCGGCGTGGAACGCGACGCACGCCACGCCGCTGCCCTGGCAAACGGATGCGTCTTGGCCGGCTGGGACGTATTCTGATCTTGAAGTCCGGCGGGAACGTGCGGCGTGATCAAGGTGGCGGGTGGCCTTTCCATGCGGATGCATCGGCACGGCGGCGACGGAGCGTGCGGGGGATCAGGCCGGTGTCCCGCCTGATGGCCACCCGGGACGTGCGCACTCCGCATCCTCGGCGGCCGTCCGACCGGGTGCCCTCCGGGGTCCGCGTCTCCCGCGCTCCCGGTCGTCCGAGGGACACCCGCTGCGATGAGGCGATCATCGATGCCGCGCTGCACGAGCTCGCGACGGTCGGCTTCGCGAGCCTGTCGATGGAGGCGGTGGCGACCAGCGCCGGGGTCGGCAAGGCGACGGTCTATCGCCGATGGCCAACGAAGGATGCCCTGATCGGGGACGCGTTGGACACCCTGGCCGACAGTCTCGACGCGGTCGAGACCGGCTCCCTGCGCGACGACCTGGTGGCCTGGCTGAATGCGCTGCGCCGGCACAACCTCCAGTCGTTGTCCGGGCGGATCATGCCGAAGCTCGTTGCCGAGCGGAGCACGCACCCGGAGTTGTTCGCCACCTACTCGCAGAAGATGATCGAGCCGTCGCGGGAGAAGGCGGCCGCCATGCTCCGGCGCGGCATCGAATCGGGGGAACTCGCCGCGGACGTCGACGTCGACCTCGTCGTCGACATGCTGGTCGGTCCGGTCGCTTATCGGCAGTACATGAGTGGTGACTACGAGGTGAGCGGAACGCGGATCGCGAAGATCGTCGACACCATCCTCGGTGGTATCCGCTGCCGGGAGGGTGCGCGGCCGACGGCGGAGCCGTCCGCGCCGCACCCGTCACACTGAGTACCTCGCTCGCCGTACCCTGCTCGCCGGGGGCACCATGCGTCCGCGAGTAGCATCGCGAACGGGCCAGGAAGGCCTGCCGTGGGGCCGCCTGCCGGCCGGCGACGCACCGGCGGTGCGATCCCCGCACCCGTGTTCCCAGCGCAACAGGAGAGATTCGGTGTCCGACGTCCGCCTTACCGTTCAGCACGCCCAGCGCAGCGATCCGCGGGTGGTGCCGACCGGGACGACGGCCGCCGAGCTGTTCGCCGACGACCGGAACGTGATCGCGGCTCTGGTTGACGGCCAGCAACATGATCTCGCTCATGTTCTCGCCGACGGGGCCGTCGTCGAGCCGATCATGATTGACTCGCCGGCCGGGCGGGCGATCATCCGGCATTCCGCCGCGCACGTCGTCGCCCAGGCGGTCCAGGAACTCTTCCCGAAGGCGCGCCTGGGCATCGGGCCGCCCATCGACAACGGTTTCTACTACGACTTCGACGTCGAGTCCCCGTTCACCCCGGACGACCTCAGGGCCATCGAGAAGAAGGCGCAGGCGATCATCAAGGCCGGCCAGCGATTCTCCCGGCGGGTCGTCACCGAGCCCGAGGCCCGCGCGGAGCTCGCCGACGAGCCGTACAAGATTGAGTTGATCGGACTGAAGTCGAGTGACGCGGCGGCCGACGACGCCGAGGCGAGTGTCGAGGTCGGGGCGGGCGAGCTGACCATCTACGACAACCTCGACGCGAAGACCGGCAAGCTGTGCTGGAAGGACCTTTGCCGCGGGCCGCATGTGCCCACCACCCGGGCCATCACGGCCTTCGCGATCCTGCGCTCCGCCGCGGCCTACTGGCGGGGGAGCGAGAAGAACCCGCAGCTGCAGCGCATCTACGGCACTGCGTGGGAGTCGCGCGACGCGCTCAAGGCCTACCAGACCAGGCTGGCCGAGGCCGAGAAACGCGATCACCGCAAGCTTGGCGCGGAGCTTGACCTGTTCTCGTTCCCGACCGAGATCGGCCCGGGGCTGGCGGTTTTCCACCCCAGGGGCGGCGCGATCCGCACCGCGATGGAGGACTACTCGCGGCGCCGGCACATCGAGGCCGGGTACTCGTTCGTCAACACCCCGCACATCACCAAGTCGGAGCTCTACCAGATCTCCGGGCACCTGGACTGGTTCGCCGAGGGCATGTACCCGCCCATGCAGCTCGACGGCGGCACCGACTACTACCTCAAGCCGATGAACTGCCCGATGCATATCCTGATCTTCCGGTCGCGGGGCCGGTCGTACCGGGAGCTGCCGCTGCGGCTGTTCGAGTTCGGCACGGTCTACCGTTACGAGAAGTCCGGAGTGGTCCATGGCCTGACCCGGGTGCGCGGGCTTACCCAGGACGACGCGCACCTGTTCTGCGCCCGCGAGCAGCTACCCGCCGAGCTCGACAGCGTGCTGACGTTCGTGCTCGGGTTGCTGCGCGACTTCGGGCTGACCGACTTCTACCTGGAGCTGTCGACCCGGCCGGAGGGCAAGGCCGTCGGCACCGACGAGGAGTGGGCGCAGGCCACCGAACTGCTGCGGGAGGCCGCGCAGAAGCAGGACCTGGAACTGGTGATGGACCCGGGCGGCGGTGCCTTCTACGGGCCGAAGATCTCCGTGCAGGCCCGCGACGCCATCGGCCGGACCTGGCAGCTGTCCACCATCCAGGTGGACTTCCAGCTGCCGCGGCGTTTCGACCTGGAGTACCAGGCTGCGGACGGGACCCGGCAGCGTCCGTTCATGATCCATCGGGCGTTGTTCGGCACCATCGAGCGGTTCTTCGCCATCCTGTTGGAGCACTACGCCGGGGCGCTGCCGCCGTGGCTCGCGCCGGTGCAGGTGGTCGGCATCCCGATCACCGACGAGCACGTGCCGTACCTGGGCGAGGTCGCCCGGCGGCTCGCCGCGCACGGCCTCCGGGTGGAGGTCGACTCCTCCGACGACCGGATGCAGAAGAAGATCCGTACGGCGCAGAAGCAAAAGGTGCCGTTCATGCTGCTGGCCGGAGATTCCGATGTCGCTCAGGGTGCGGTGTCGTTCCGTTTCCGGGACGGGGCGCAGCGCAACGGCGTGCCGGTGGACGAGGCCGTCGCGGAGATCCTCGACGCGGTGGAGCGCCGCCGCCAGGTCTGAGCCGCGCGGCTGGCCCCGGGCCCCGTTCAGAAGACAGAGGACTCGTGCTGTCCCGGTGGACCAACTTCTCGGTAGCGGGCCGGAGCCGATGGTTCCGGCCCGCTACCGTCTGGCTACACTTTTTGGGGATGTCGGGGTTTTGCTGGGGCCGGGAGGAGGCAAGCTGAAACCAGCGTGGCGCGAACAGGTCGAGTACTGGGCCGCGGTGGCTTCCGAGCGTGGCGCCGATGCCGCCGTGTTACACGTACAGTCGCGCCAGCTGGCTGCGCTGTACTTCATGGGTTATGTCGTCGAGGCGTACGCGAAGGCGCTTGCCACGGCTCATGGTAAAATCGTCAGACGAACCCACGACCTCGTACCGCTACTCGACGACTGCGGAATCCGGCGAGGAGATCTTCCGATGGATCTTCGTGCTTACGTCGATGCGCGCTTGGTCGAGATGCGATACGAACTGGTTCTTCGGCCCGGTATCGACTATGTCACGGAGCTTGCGCGGGCCCGGCGGCTCGCCGCCGTACCTCGGGCGCCGGCTCAACCGATTACTCTGATCGTATCTGAGGTACCTGTCTTGGGCCGGCCACTTCGACGTGGCAGCGGGAAGAGCGAGGTCAAGGAGGTGACGGCATGCCGAGTATGCATCAGGAGACAGCGGACCGTGTGCGGGTGGCTGTTCTGGCACGCATCCGCACGCGCGACGAACAGGCAGTGGTGACGGTAAAGCCGGATCCATTCCGGGGCTATCGGATCCGCGTCGTCACGCAGATCTTCAGCGGGCGCTCCCAGCCTGAACGGCGTGAAATCGCACTCGCGGCCGTCCTGCCTGACGCGGACGTAGCGTTCATGAGCCTGCTCACCCCCGACGAGGCAGCAGCATCTGCATCCGAGGAAGATCTTCCATCTACGTCACCGGAACTCCCGCTGTGGCCCGACTCGTTGGCGCGCGGTCAGCGCGAGCCGATCGAGGTCCGGCTTCCCTCACGATCGGACGACTTCCTTTCCGAGCCGGTCATCGCCACCTTCTACTCCCTCAGAGGGGGTGTCGGAAGATCGACATTGCCCGCCTACACTGCTCTGTTGCTAGCCCGTGAACACCGAGTGCTCTGCCTCGATATGGATCTTGAGGCGCCTGGTCTTGCCGCACTCTTCGACGTGGAGCGCGAAGTCATACCAGGAATAGGGTGTTGTTCCGCTTCTACTGGAGGCGGACATAGCCGGCGAAATGCCTGATGTCACCGCCCATCTGCTGCGTGCTCATCCCGAACGGGAACTCTATCTTCTGCCCGCCGGATATCCGGATGCCAATTATGCGCGCCAGCTCGCTCAGCTCGACCCAGCGGCATGGTACCGTGAGGAAAATAATCCACTCCGCGCGCTCATCGGCGCCGTCCGTGACCTCCATATCTCGCCGCAGATTGTTCTCATAGATTCAAGGACCGGGATCAGTCCGCTGTCGGCACCTCTTCTCTTCGATCTGGCCGACATAGCTGTCGTAACATTCTTCCTGCATCCGCAGGCACGGGTGGGAACGCGGGCGCTGACGCGGGCGCTTCTGGCGGCCAGATCCGAGCGGGCCTACACTCCTGAGCCCCGTTTTCTGGTGAGCCCGGTTCCGGGCGCGGGCGCTCCGGAGACTCGTCGGCGATACGAGGACCGGGCGGTGGGCTGGATCTTGGAATGGCTCTCGCCGGCGGTGGTCGAAGGCGGGGATCCAGCGTTCCCGGAGGTTGACGAGCTTGTCCACGTCCTCGGTTACAGCGAGGACATCGCGGGATCTGATTCCGTAGTTCCCGAGACCGGCATCGATGCTTATTCGCCCGTCGGGGAGTGGATCGCAGGGTTCGTTCCGCAGTCGGCGGCAGCCGAGCGGGACGGCGCAGCCGCCATGGCCATCCCGCCGCCCGGTTCAAAAGCCGGCGCCCTGGCTGAGATCCACTTCTCGACGGGCACCGCGGAGGCTCAGTCCGACGACGAGTTCCAGGAGACCTTCCTACGCACAGAAGTTGTCGGCCGGGCCGCCCGGGACGACGTGCCCCTGATACTTGGCCGGAAGGGCACGGGGAAGACCACCCTGTTCCGCAGCCTCGCCGCGGACGGGAACATCGTGGTGACCAGCCCTCCGCGGCTGCCGATGAGAAGACCCTGGATGCCGTCCAGCGGGACATACCGAGCCATCGGCGAGGTCTTGGCGGACCGGGGAGACGACTGGCGCACGGCGTGGATGTTGCTTATCGGGGTCGTGATCCAGCTGACCAGTGGGCGCCCTCGTCGGCCGGTGCCCGCGTTCGGTGGACTCACCTGTGACTCCAAGGACGAGTCGCAGTACAACGAACTTAACCTCGTCCAAGATGTACGCAAAATGCTTTCCATCGAAGACGCTGGACTCGTCGGCTGGCAGTGGATTCGGGACCTCGACGCGGATGTTGCCCGGGGCACATTTCTTCTTTTCGACGGTCTTGACACTGGGTTCGGTCTCACTCCTGCCGACCTCACTCGACGGCGGGAAAGTGTGGGGGGACTGCTGTCCCTGTTGTCCGAGCGCGGTGACGAGCTGGTGAATCTTCGGATGAAGATCATGCTCAGGGAGGACATCTGGCGAACCGTTCAGCTACCGAACAAGTCACATTTCTTCGGTCGCGACGTGACGTTGTCCTGGGCAAACCAGACCGATTATCTCAAGGTGGTCGTCAAGCAGGCGCTCTGGGCGCCGGCCGTCACTGATCTCGTTCGTGAGAGGGTGCCGGAACCCGGGCTGCAGCGCTTTTTGCCGGAGCTGGTCGAGAGGTGGCCGCAGCCGCAGGTGCTCAATGCGTGGCGCGTGCTGGTTGGTGAGCGGATCTCCGGCGGCAAGACCGCTTTCACGTACAACTGGGTATGGCGCCGACTTTCGGACAGCAATGAAAACCACTCGCCACGCTCGCTTGTCCGGCTTTTCCACCTCGCCGCTGACCGAGAGCGGTGACTGTCGCTGGCACCGCCCTACTACGAGCGCAGCCTGATACGTCCCCGGGCGCTCGTGGAGTCGCTGGATGACATCAGTGAACAGGAAATCGACTCCCTGCAGGACGAGTTTGCCGAGCTCGTTCCCTTGTTCGATGCCCTCCGGGGGATCGGACGTACGCCGTTTCCGGCGCGAGAGCTGGAGGTCGACTCGGACGTCGAGAACCTCGGGCTGGAGGTCGGCCTCCTCGGTATCGATCTTGGTATCCGCGATGACACCGAGCGCTACCGCGTCCCGGAGCTGTACCGAAAGGCACTCGGTATGGGGCGTAAGGGCCAGGCATAAAACGAGCGCCGGCTGTAACGGCTCGACTCGAGCCGCGCGGCTGGCCCCGGCCCGCGCGGCTGGTCAGGCCGGCGGGTTCTCGCGCCAGCGGGAGGTGATCGGCAGTCGGCGGTCGCGGCCGAACGCCTTGGAGGTCACCTTCGGCCCGGGCGGGTTCTGTCGGCGCTTGTACTCGGCGAGGTCGACGAGCCGGATCACCTTGTCCACCACGGCCGGATCGTGCCCGGCCGTGATCAGCTCGGCCCGGCCCTGGTCGTGGCTGACGTAGTCGTCCAGGACGGGATCGAGGATGCCGTAGTCGGGCAGCCGGTCGGAGTCGAGCTGGCCCGGGGCAAGCTCGGCGGACGGCGCCTTGACGATGATCTCCTCGGGAATGGGCGGCACCTCGCCACGCTTCTCCGCGGCGGCGTTGCGCCAGCGCGCCAGCTCCCAGACGCGGGTCTTCGAGACGTCCTTGATGGGGGCGTAGCCGCCGGCGCTGTCTCCGTAGAGGGTGGAGAACCCCGTTGCCAGCTCGCTTTTGTTGCCGGTGGTGAGGATCAGGTGCCCATGCTGGTTCGACAACGCCATGAGCAGCGTTCCGCGCACCCGGGCCTGCAGGTTCTCGTCCGCGAGGCCGTGCAGCCCGCCGAGGGGGGCGGCGGCGGCGCGGAACGCGGCGGCGATCGGCTCGATGGGCACCACGGCGTGCCGCGTGCCCTGGCGGCGGGCGAGCTCGGCGGCGTCGGTCACCGAGTGCCCCGACGAGTAGCCCGAGGGCAGGGCGACGGTGTGGACGGCGCCGGCGCCGATCGCGTCGACCGCGATGGTCGCGACGAGCGCGGAGTCGATACCGCCGGACAGCCCGAGCGCCACCGAGGAGAAGCCGTTCTTACGGATGTAGTCGCGGGTGGCGGTGACCAGCGCGGTGTACAGCTCCCCGGCGGGCTCGGGGCGGTCGGCGACGACCGGCGGCAGGGGGGTGAACGGTGCCAGCGGCTCGGCGGCCAGTATCGTGCGCGTCACCGTCATCGTCGTGCCATCCTCGGCGTCGATGGCCCCGGCGTCGATGGCCCCGGACACCGCCCGCGCCGGGCCGGGACCGGCCGCGGGCAGGTTCAGGTCGGTGATCAGCAGCGCCTCGCTGAAGACCGGGGCCCGCGCGACGAGCTCCCCCGCGGCGTCGACGACGAGGGAGTCCCCGTCGAAGACCAGCTCGTCCTGCCCGCCGACGAGGTTGACGTAGGCCAGGGCGGCCGCGGCCTCCCGGGCGCGCTCGGCGCACAGGGCGTCGCGCTGGAAGGACTTCCCCTGCTCGTAGGGGGAGCCGTTGATGCACAGGACGAGGCCGACCCCGGACCGGCGGGCCACGGTGATCGGCCCGCCCTGCTGCCACAGGTCCTCGCAGATCGTCATGCCCACGTCGATCCCGTGCAGCCGCAGCACCGGAAAGGCCGTGCCGGGCACGAAGTAGCGGAACTCGTCGAAGACGCCGTAGTTCGGCAGGTGATGCTTGGCGTAACGCGCGACGACCTCGCCGCCCCAGAGCACCGCGGCGGCGTTCTGCGGTTCACCGGCCGGGCGTCCCACACTCGGCGCGGGTTGCGCGGACGCATCGAGGTAGCCGACGACGACGGCGATCTCGCCACACCCCTCCTCGGCCAGCCGGCGGGCCAGGGCCACCAGCGCCCGCTGGCTCGCGGCGACGAAGGACCGGCGCAGGACGAGGTCCTCCGGCGGATAGCCGGTCAACGTGAGTTCACCGAAGGCGATCAGATGAGCGCCATCGGCGACGGCCCGTTTCGTCCAGGTACTGACCAGGTCGGCGTTACCAGCGAGATCCCCGACGGTCGTGTCCACCTGGGCGAGGGCGATCCGCAGCTGGGCCATGGTTGCAGCGTAGGCGGTCGCGGCGTGGGCCGTTAGGTCCCGTGTCGGGAGGGTAGGTAACACGCCGTTGGCGGACTGGTTGCTACCAGGCAACATCACAGCGACGAACGGATGTAGTCGCTATGGTCGGGATAAGCACATCGGGTGGCCCGTATCGTCGAGTCCACATCCTCAGCGCGGAGGCACTATGGACAAACAGCAGGAGTTCGTTCTCCGGACTCTGGAGGAGCGGGACATCCGCTTCGTTCGGCTCTGGTTCACCGACGTACTTGGGTACCTGAAGTCGGTGGAGATCGCCCCCGCGGAGCTCGAGGGGGCGCTGGCGGAGGGTATCGGTTTCGACGGGTCCGCCATTGAGGGCTTTGCGCGGGTACACGAGGCCGACATGCTGGCCCGGCCCGACCCCTCCACCTTCCAGGTGCTTCCCTGGCGCGGTGAACATCCGCTTACTGCCCGGATGTTCTGCGACCTCGTGATGCCGGACGGCACGCCCGCCGCCGCCGACTCGCGCTGGGTGCTGCGGAGCGCGCTAGCCAGGGCGGCCGACGCGGGGTTCACGTTCTACACCCATCCGGAGATCGAGTTCTTCCTGCTCAGGGAGCCGCCGAAACGCGGTGGCCCGGTGCCCCCGCCGGTGGACGAATCAGGCTACTTCGATCTGACCCCCAATGACATCAGCCATGATTTCCGGCAACAGGCCATCAGCATGCTCGAACGGCTGGGCATCTCGGTGGAGTTCAGCCACCACGAGGTGGCCCCCGGCCAGCAGGAGATCGATCTCCGCTACGCCGACGCCCTCACCATCGCCGACAACATCATGACTTTCCGCCAGGTGGTCAAGGAGGTGGCGTTGCGGCAAGGTATTTACGCCACCTTCATGCCCAAGCCGTTCGGTAACCAGGCCGGGTCAGGGATGCACACCCATCTGAGCCTTTTCGAGGGTGACCGCAACGCCTTTCACGACCCGACCGACGACTATCAGCTGTCCAAGGTGGCGAAGGCCTTCATCGCCGGGCTCCTCGCGCACGCCGCCGAAATCACCGCGGTGACCAACCAGTGGGTGAACTCCTACAAGCGGCTCATCGGCGACCAGCGGGTCGGCGAGGTGCTGGAGGCGCCGGCCTATGTGTGCTGGGGCCACAACAACCGTTCGGCGCTCGTGCGGGTTCCGCTCTACAAGCTCCACAAATCCAACGCCACCCGGGTGGAATTCCGGCTGCCGGATAGCGCGTGCAACCCGTATCTCACCTTCGCCCTGGTGCTGGCAGCCGGCCTGCGGGGTGTCCAGGGCGGTTACGAGCTGCCACCGGCTTCGGCGGACGACGTCTGGACGCTCACCGACACGCAGCGTCGTGAGCGCGGGATCACCGCTCTGCCCGGCTCGCTCGCCGAGGCGGTCAAGGTGATGGAGCGTTCCGCGCTTGTGCGGGAGACCCTCGGCGACGAGTTGTTCGACTTCTTCCTGCGGAACAAGCGGGCCGAGTGGCTGGAATACCGTCGGCAGGTGACCCCGTTCGAGATCGACCGGTACCTGCCGGTGCTATGACCGGGCGGACCGGCACCCGGCCCCCCATAGCCGGGGCGGGGCCGGTCGCGGCCCATCCGCGGGGGAGCTCGGTCGCCGCGCAGCTCGCGCGACTCGGCTTCACCGACGTCGACCGGGTCGAGACGACAATGCGCCGCCTCGGCCTGCTCAGCCCGGCCGCCCAGTCGCCCACCGCCGGCAGGGATGTCCTGCCCGGTCCCGCCACCGTGGGAATCGTGCGCGAGGAACGGCTCGAGGCCAACGTCGTGGTCGGCTCGCTGGCGGCTGCGGCCGATCCGGACCGGGCTCTCGCCGCGCTGGACCGGCTCGTGGAGGCCCTCGGCCCGGCCGGGGGCGCGGCCTTCGTCGGTGCGCTGGCCCGCCACGAGGGGCTGCGGGAACGGCTCGCCGCCGTGCTCGGCGCGAGCATCGCGCTCGGCGATCATCTTGCCCGCCATCCGGCGGACTGGCACATCCTGGAAGCCGACGAGGTGGTCACCACCCCGCCGGAGGCGGCGAGCGTGCGGGCAGGTCTGCTGCGCGCGGTCGGCGCGGATCCGGACGATCCGGCGCCCCGGGCGGCGGGCGACGGTCCCCAGATCCTCGACGCCCTGCGGACCGCGTACCGCAGGGCGCTGCTGGTCCTCGCGGCGCGGGACCTGACCGGCGTGGTGCCACTCGACGAGGCCACGGCCGAACTCGCCGATCTGGCGGGATTCGCGCTGGACGCGGCGCTGGCGGTCGCCCGTGCCGGGCTCGACCCGCGGCTGCCCCCGGTCCGGCTCGCCGTGATCGGCATGGGCAAGTGCGGCGGACGGGAACTGAACTACGTCAGCGACGTCGATGTCGTGTTCGTCGCCGAGCCGATGGCACCCCGCGATGCGGCGAACGGTACGGCGAACGGGGGGAAGATCGGGGCGGAACCGGCCGGGCCGGCGGTACTGACGGCGGCGGCACGGCTGGCGGAGGGGCTGGTCCGAGCCGCCGGCACCGTCACCGCCGCCGGTGCGCTGTTCCAGGTCGATGTGGGGCTTCGCCCGGAGGGCCGGGACGGTGCCCTGGTCCGCACGCTCGCCAGCCATCACGCCTACTACCGCCGCTGGGCCCGGACCTGGGAGTTCCAGGCGTTGCTCAAGGCCCGCCCGATCGCGGGCGACCTGGCGTTGGGCGCCGAGTTCTGCGCGATGGTCGCGCCCATGGTGTGGACGGCGGCCTCCCGTCCCGGCTTCGTGGCCGACGTGCGGGCGATGCGGCGCCGGGTGGAGTCGACGCTGTCCCGCGCGGAGGCGGAGCGCAATCTCAAGCTGGGGCCGGGCGGCCTGCGCGACGTCGAGTTCGCCGTCCAGCTGCTGCAACTCGTCCACGGCCGGGTGGATGCCAAGCTGCGGGTCGCATCCACCCTGGGCGCCATCGACGGTCTGGCCCGCGGCGGCTACGTCGGTCGGCGCGACGCGGCCGGGCTCGCCGACGCCTACCGTTTTCTCCGTAACGCTGAGCACCGCCTTCAACTGCAACGGCTGCGCCGGGTGCACACCCTGCCCCGGGACGCCACCGAGCTGCGCTGGCTGGCCCGGTCGATGGGGTTGCGCACGGCGGAGGCGTTCGAGGACGCCCACGCCCGGGTGGTCCGATCCGTCCGATCGCTGCACGAGAAGCTCTTCTACCAGCCGTTGCTGGAGGCGGTCGCCCGCCTGTCGACGGAGGAGATCCGCCTTACTCCCCAGGAGGCGGCCGACCGGCTGGCCGCGCTCGGATTCGCCGCGCCGGACCGGTCGTTGCGCCATATCGAGGCGCTGACCAGCGGGGTGAGCCGGACGGCCGCGATCCAACGCCACCTGTTGCCGACGATGCTGCCCGCCTTCGCCGACGCCCCCGATCCCGATGCCGGGCTGCTGGCCTATCGCCGGGTCAGCGAGGCACTCGGGCGCGCCCCGTGGTATCTGCGGCTGCTGCGGGACTCCGCCGGCGCCGCGGACCGGCTCGCCCGGGTACTCGCGACCAGCCGGTACGTGGCGGACCTGATGGCCCGCGCGCCGGAGTCGGTGCGGCTGCTGCGCACCGAGGACGATCTCGTCCCGGTGCCGCGGGAGGCACTGGTCCGGACCATGGTGGCGATCGCCCACCGCAACCCCGACTGGGAGGAGGCCGTCGGGCGGGCCCGGGCGGTGCGCCGCGTCGAACTGGTCCGGGTCGCCTGCGCGGACCTGCTCGGCCTGCAGGACGTCGCAGCCGTGGGCCGGGCGCTGGCGGACGCCGCGGCCGCCACCATCGCCGCGTCCCTGCTTGTCGCCGAGCGCAGGGTCGCCGGAGGTGACCCGGAGTCGTTGCCGGCGCGGATCTCGGTGATCGCGATGGGCCGGCTCGGCGGCGCGGAGATGTCCTACGGCAGCGACGCCGACGTGCTGTTCGTGCACGAGGCCAGGCCAGGGGCGTCAGCGGACCGGGCGAGCAGGGCTGTCGCCGAGGTGGTCGGTGAGCTGCACCGGCTGCTCGCCGTTCCCGGACCCGATCCGGCGCTGCGCCTGGACACAGCGCTGCGTCCGGAGGGGCGCAGCGGCCCGGCCTCACGCACGCTGGAGGCGTACGCGGCCTACTACCAACGGTGGTCGCAGGAGTGGGAGTCGCAGGCGCTGCTGCGGGCGGAGCCCCTGGCCGGTGATCCCGGGCTCGCCTACCGGTTCTGCCGGCTAGCGGACACGGTGCGTTACCCGACCACGCTTCCCGCGGGCGCCCTGGACGAGATCATCCGCCTGCGCGGGCGGATGGAGCGGGAACGGATCCCACGGGGAGTCGATCGCACGCTGCACCTGAAGTTCGGCCCCGGGGGGCTGACCGACGTGGAGTGGGCGGTGCAGATCCTCCAGCTGCGCCACGGCCGGCAGATTCCCACGCTGCGCACGACGTCGACGCTCGAGGGCCTGGGGGCTGCGGTCGTCTCCGGTCTGCTCGACGCGAGCGAGGCGGAGATCCTGCGCGCGGCCTGGATGTCCGCCTCCCGCATCCGGAACGCGAGCACGCTGGCCGGCTGGCCGCGTCCGGACGTCGTCCCTGACCGCCCGCCCGGTCTGGAGGCGATGGCGAGCGCGGCGGGATATCCCTCCGACCGGGCCGGCGAGCTCGTCGCCGAGCACCGCCGGTCGGCGGCGCTGGCCCGCGCCGTCGTCGAGGAGGTGTTCGCGCGCGAGCGGACCGCGGATTTCGGCTAGCACGCCCGGTGGTGCCGGAACCGCGCCACCGTAAGACCGGGCAGGCGGTCGTGTCGTCGGGAGTACTGCCACGGCCGCCTGTGCTCCGGCCTGGTGACCGTTCGTCAGACGGTTGCCCCGGCCGGGGCCGGGGTGGTCTGGGACGGCACGAACAGCGTCGGCTTATCGCCGGCCAGGGCGCTGCAGCAGGTGTCAATCATGAGCGCGGAGACCAGGTACGGGTCCATGTTCGCGTTCGGGCGGCGGTCCTCCAGCCAGCCCTTCTTGGCCTTCTCGACAGCCCACGGAATCCGGATCGACGCGCCGCGGTCGGAGGCGCCCCAGGAGAACTTGTTCCACGGAGCCGTCTCGTGCTTACCGGTCAGTCGGTCCTGGATGCCGTGACCGTAGTGGGTCACGTGCTCCAGCACCCGGGTGCCGAGCGCCTCGCAGCAGGCGACGATGGCGTCCCAGCCCTCCATCGTCTGCCTGGTGGAGAAGTTGGTGTGCGCGCCGGCACCGTTCCAGTCGCCCGGGATCGGCTTGGCGGCGAACGACACCTCGACGCCGTAGTCCTCGGCGATCCGGTGGAGCAGCCAGCGGCCCAGCCAAATCTGGTCGCCGATCGCCGGGGCGGGGAGCACGCCGATCTGGAACTCCCACTGGCCCATCATGACCTCGGCGTTGGTGCCCTCGATGGCGAGACCGGCGTCGAGGCAGGCCTGCGCGTGCCTTTCGACGATCTGGCGGCCGGGCATCTTCGAGCCGCCGACGCCACAGTAGTACGGTCCCTGCGGCGCGGGGTAGCCGACCTCCGGCCAGCCGTAGGGACGGCCGTCCTTGAAGAAGGTGTACTCCTGCTCGATGCCGAACATCGGCGTCATGTCGGCGTACTTCTCGGCGACGGTCCGGGCGGCGGCCCGGGTGTTCGTCGGGTGCGGCGTGAAGTCGGTCAGCTCGACCTCGCAGAGCACCAGGAGGTTGTCGCCACCCCGCAGCGGGTCGGGCGTGACGAAGACGGGCCGCAGCACGCAGTCCGAGTTCGATCCGGGCGCCTGGTTGGTGCTCGAGCCGTCGAAGCCCCAGATCTCCGGCTCCTTACCGTCCCTGCTGATGCGGGTCTTGCTGCGCATCAGCGGCTCGGGCTCGGTGCCGTCGATCCAGATGTATTCGGCCTGATAACTCACTCATACTCCCCGTGGTTGATCCTGTACGTTACGGAGCGACTTCGTGATCGGCCTGGTCAGCCGACCCAGGCCGCGAATGACGGGAGGGTTCGACCGGAGCCTTGTCGTGCCCAGTTACCTTCCTGTTCCGTGATTGTTAATTTTCGGTCTCTGCTATGTCACGAAAGGCTGGCCCTGGGCGATCGGGGCCGACTGCCGTCCGGGATTTTCGGAGTCCCCGGCTCCGCTTTCGTGTCGTGGTGTCCCGGCGGGTGTCGGAGGGAGATGGCCGGTATTCCGGACTGCGCCGTTCCGCATAGACGTGAGGCCCGCCTCCGACGTCGTCGAAGTAGGGCCTCGGGGAATTAGTATATTAATTTTCAATGTGGGTTCGGGGGTTTAGCCTGGTACCCCGGGAAAGGGTCCGGGCATCCCCTGCCCGTGATCTTTCTGGCGCTCGCCGGCACTCGGTGGATATCGGCGGGCCTTCGGCCGGTCTCCGCCCGGAGGTGGCGGCGCGACCTGGTTTCCGCACGCGTCCCCGGCTCGAAGAGGCCTTCTGCCACCGCGGCGAAGGACCAGACGAACCGCAGGGGTCAATCGGGGCCGCCCGCCTCGAGAGCGTGACCGACCCCCCGCGGTTCACCGTGCCGCACCTGTCTGGGAGCAGGCCGCGGTCACCGCCTCGGCGCCCGCCGGATCACCCGCGGCCCGGCGATGGGTCAATGGCCGGAACCTTACGGCTGGGCGTCAGATGTCGTAGTAGAGGGTGAACTCGTAAGGATGCGGCCGCAGGCGGATGGCGTCGACCTCGTTGACCCGCTTGTAGTCCAGCCAGGTCTCGATCAGATCCGCGGTGAAGACGTCGCCCTCCCGCAGGAACTCGTTGTCCGCCTCCAGCGCGTCGAGCACCTTCTCCAGCGAACCCGGGACCTGGGGAACCGCGGCCAGCTCGTCCGGCGGGAGGTCGTAGAGATCCTTGTCGATCGGGTCCGGCGGATCAATCTTGTTCCGCACGCCGTCGAGCCCCGCCATCAGAATCGCGGCGAAGGCGAGATACGGGTTGCAGCTCGGGTCCGGCACGCGGAACTCGACCCGTTTGGCCTTCGGTGAGTCACCGCTGAGCGGGATGCGGCAGCACGCCGACCGGTTGCGGGCCGAGTAGACCAGGTTGACGGGCGCCTCGTAGCCGGGCACGAGCCGACGGTAGGAGTTCGTGGTGGGGTTGGTGAAGGCCAGCAGCGCCGGGGCGTGGTGCAGCAGCCCCCCGATGTAGTAGCGGGCGGTGTCCGAGAGACCGCCGTACCCGTTCGGGCTGTAGAAGAGCGGCTCCCCGTCCTTCCACAGGCTGGAGTGGACGTGCATACCGGATCCGTTGTCCTCGAACAGCGGCTTCGGCATGAAGGTAACGGTCTTGCCGCGGCCGCGGGCGACGTTGCGGATGATGTACTTGTAGAGCATCAGGTTGTCGGCGGTCTTCAGGAGCGTGTCGTACCTGATGTCGATCTCCGCCTGGCCCGCGGTGCCGACCTCGTGGTGCTGCATCTCGACGGTGATACCCGTCTCATAGAGCACCCGGGTCATCTCGGAACGCAGGTCGGTGAAGTGGTCCGTGGGCGGCACCGGGAAATAGCCGCCCTTGAACCTCGGCTTGTACCCGAGGTTTCCGCCCTCTTCCTTCCGGGAGGTGTTCCAGGCGGCTTCGACCGAGTCGACCTGGTGCATCGACCCGTAGGGGTTGTAGTCATAGCGGACATCGTCGAAGATGTAGAACTCCGCCTCCGGACCGAAATACGCGGTGTCCGCGACGCCGGTGCCCCGGAGATAGGTCTCCGCCTTCTTGGCGATGTTGCGCGGGTCCCGGGAGTACTGTTCCTTGGTGATCGGGTCATGGATGAAGAACGTCATGGCGAGGGTCTTGTGCTCGCGGAAGGGGTCCACGAAAGCGGTGTGCGGATCCGGCAGCAGCAGCATGTCGGACTCGTGGATGGCCTGGAAGCCGCGGATCGACGAGCCGTCGAACATCAGGCCTTCGGTGAACACCGACTCCGCGAAGACCTGGGTCGGGATGGTGAAGTGCTGCATGATCCCGGGAAGATCGCAGAACCTGACATCGATGAACTGAACGTCTTCGTCCCGGATATAGCGAAGCACGTCTTCTGCTTTTGCGAACATTCGTCCTCCAGCATCGCGTCACGCTTCTTAGGGCCACAGGTTACGCCATGTTGGCGTGTCTCCGGTCACCAGGCCGTCGGCGCACGACATCACGGGATAGTTTCCGTAGCGTTACCGAAACCTACTTAATCACTTAACGTGATGAGTTGGGTGCATGTTGCGGTGCCACATAAGCTTGCGTCGTGGGACGAGCACTTGGAGGCTGGCTTGACGGGCTAGGTCTGCCGCGGGACACCCCGCCCGGGGTACGCCTCGGGTTGCCGCGGGACGGCCGAGGATCCGTGGTCGGGTTCGGTCCGCGCCTGCTGGCCTACCTCGTGGACGCGGTCGCCGCGAACCTGATCGTCGGCATGCTGTACATCGTCGGACTGAGCTACGCCGCCGATGCGCGTGGCCTCGCGATCTACGCGGTCTTCCTGCTCGAGGAGCTGATCCTCGTCGGTACGGCCGGCCAGACGATCGGCATGCGGCTGGTCGGCATCCGCGTGATCCGGCTGCGTGACTGTGGTCGGCAGTCCTGGCCGTGGATCGTCGTGCGTACCGTTCTGCTGGGCCTGTTCATCCCGGTGTTCATCTGGGACCGTGACCTACGCGGCCTTCACGATCGCGCCGCCGGGACCGTGGTGGTGCGCGACCCCGTGGGCTCCGGCCCCGAGAAGTAGCGCGGATCCCTCCACTACGGGGCTTCGGGGGTGGTCCACCGTGGGTGGCACGGCGGACCACGCCTGGCGGCGGCGCTAGCGGATGCGGCCGCCGCGCGGGATGTTGCGGGGGATCGGTCCCTTCGGGATCGGCAGCGCTGCGCCGCCCATCGCCCGCAGGCGACGGTCAAGGGCATCGACCTCGCCGCGGCGCAGGGTGCGCCGCAGCCGCATCAGGGTGCTCTGCAGCTTGGGCAGGGGAGTCTCCCCCTCACTGGTGCCGACGATGATGTCGGTCACCGGCGTGTCGCCGACGGCCTTGCGGATCCGGCGCTTCTCGGCGGCGAGCAGTTCCCGCGGGCCACGCCCGCGACCCTCCGCGATGATCACGATCCCGGCGCGGCAGACGACACGGTGCACCACATCCTGATGCCGGTTGACGCCGACGGCGGGGGTGAGGCGCCAGTCGCCCCGCATCCGTTCGATCACCCCGGCGGCGGCGCCCGGTTTGCCTTCCATCTCGGCGTAGGCGGTCCGCTGCACCCGTCGGCTGAACAGGTTCAGGGCGACGACCACCCCGAGCAGGAGGGCGATCGGAATCCACAGGTACAGCGGACCGACGAAGATTGCGAGCACGATGCCGACGGCGACCGGAGCGAGGAAGCCTGCCAGGGTGATCCAGAACGCCTGCGGATCGCGTTGCCGGGTGACCTTGTAGATCATCCGGAGTTGGGCGACCCGGGTGGTGAATCCCTTTCCCGGTCCCGCCTCGCCGCTGCGGCCGTTCCGACCGGCCGCGCCACCCTTGCCGGCCGTGCCGGGGATCTTCCCCGCGGAGCCAGGATTGGTGCCGCGCCTGCCAGCCGCGCCGTTCTTGTCGGCTGCGCCCGCCGACTGGTCCTTCCCCGCCGCTCCCGGGATCGCCGACCCCGGGGCGTCCGTCGGCTTCTTCTTCAGTGCCATGACCGCGAGCCTACGGCCTCCTGGCTGGCGGTAGGCATGCTCGTCCCGCGCCCGCCGATCGCCATTGGCCGGCGGGAAGTCTGGCGGATCTGACTGCCGGGCGTGATCAGGGCGTGACGCGGATCAGTGCTGGGTGGCGACCGCGAGCGGACGCGGGGCGGCGGCCCGGGGTGGTGACTCGGGGCGGCCCGGGCGTGACCGGCGTGACCGACAGCGGCACGGTGGTGTCCATCCATCGATAGCCGGTCGTCACGTGCAGATCGGTGGCCGCCCGCCACGCGTTACGACGCGCGGTCTTCTGACCTCCGTGCGGCAGCAGCAGCAGGGTCACTTCTTCGAGAACGCTGAGCAGTGAACGGAGCACGATGGGAACGACCTCCCGGCACGGTCGTGGGCACACACCTCGATGATGGGCGAAGAGGATGACCCCCACGTAACAAGGGGGTAACGCTAAGCTAATTCTAGCTGCTTCGAGGAATGGTCACCACGGACTCGGCCATTGCCCGTGAGAGTTTTCCGACACACTTTCCCGGGGAACGGACATTTCGCTGCGACCCTGGTCACGTGCCGTCATCGCTTGCTGGTAGAGACGGCCGGCCCGGTAGGAAGACCGGACGAGCGGACCGGACATCACCCCGGAGAAGCCGAGCTCCGCGCCGACACGTTCCCAGTCGAGGAACTCCTCCGGCCGCACCCACCGCTCGACCGGATGGTGCCGCGGCGTCGGGCGCAGGTACTGGGTCACGGTGAGTAGCTCACACCCCGCCGACCGCAGATCCCGCAGGGCCGTGTGGATCTCCTCCGCCGTCTCACCTAGACCCAGGATGAGGTTCGACTTCGTGACCAGCCCGGACTGGCGGGCCTGGCGCAGCACGTCGAGTGAGCGTTCGTACCGGAACGCCGGCCGGATCCGCCTGAAGATCCGGGGTACGGTTTCGAGGTTGTGGGCGAGTACCTCGGGCGCCGCGCCGAACACCTCGCCCAACTGGTCGGGCCGGCCGCCGAAGTCCGGGATCAGGACCTCCACGCCGGTACCGGCCGAGCGAGCGTGGATCTGGCGGACCGTCTCCGCGTACAGCCGCGAGCCGCCGTCCGCGAGGTCGTCCCGAGCGACTCCGGTGACCGTCGCGTACCGCAGGCCCATGGTGGCGACGGACTCCGCCACCCGGCGCGGCTCGTCATGGTCGAGCGGTGCGGGTCGCCCGGAGTCGATCTGGCAGAAGTCGCAGCGGCGGGTGCAGACCTCCCCGCCGATCAGGAAGGTCGCCTCGCGGTCCTCCCAGCATTCGTAGATATTGGGACAGCCGGCTTCCTCGCACACCGTGTGCAGCCCGGCCGATTGGACCAGCCCCTTGACGTCCTGGTATTGCGGGCCGGTGCGCAGCCGAGTCCTGATCCACGATGGCTTGCGTTCGATCGGCGTCTGCGCATTACGGGCCTCGATGCGCAGCAGCGGACGACCCTCGGGGGCGACGGCGGTCATACCACCAGCTCCATCTGCTCAGCGACCGGTGCGAAGAAGGGGCCGCTCCGCGGCCAAGCGAATTTCGGCGAGGAAGCGCTGTATGTCCCATGCTTCGCGGTAGGGGACCGCGGAAAGCCTGAGAACATCCACAATCATAAGCCTGCCGGCTCAGTCGCGGGGCACCGCGGGTAGCAGACGGGGCACCACCGCGGTCTCCACGGCGGTGCCGTCCGGACCGCGTTCGACCCGCCAGGCGTGCACCCCGGGCCGGTCGGCCACCGCCTCGACGAGATCGGTGCCGTGGAAGTGCAGACCCACTCCGTCGTCGGTCGCCCATCCGGCCGGCAGCGTGCCCTCGGCGACCAGCCGCTGGAACAGCGGCCGCCGGCCGGCCTCCGAGTCGTAATGCGGGGTGTTGCTGAAGGGCAGCAGGCCGAGGCCGTTCGCCACCGGGCGGAGATCCGGGCCGAAGGAGTCGGTGGTGCCGCCCATATGCCAGCACAGTGAACCGGCGGAGACTCCGCCGAGCACGACCCCCGCCTCCCACGCCTCGCGGAAGATCTCACCGAGCCCGTGCACGGCCCAGACCGCGAGCAGATTGGCGACGCTGCCCCCGCCGACCCAGACGACGTCCTGCGCCAGCAGATGGGCGCGGATGTCGGCGATGTTCGGCATCGGGAACAGCGTGAGGTGGGAGACCAGCACGTCGGGTCGGTCGCGGTTGAACGCCGCGTACCCGCGGGCGTAGGCGGCCTGGTCGTCGCCCAGGGCGGTCTGCAGCAGGCATACCCGGGGCCGTGCGCCCGTCGCGGACAGACTGATGGCGTGATGGAGGATGGGACCGACCTTGGCTCCGTAGCGGCCGTCCGGAAGGAAGCCACCGCTGGTGGCGAGGATCTGCACAGGTTCGTCGCTCTCTGAAGGCTGTCGCACGTGACGGTCATCGATCGCATGCCCCGCGGCGGATCGTAAAAAGTTATCCACAACCGGACGAAGAGGTATGCAGACCGGACGAGTTTGAGCCTAGCGTCGCTTCTTGTGACCTTCACCGACGATTCCGCGGACAGACTGGCCCGGCGCGTCGGCCGCGTACCCGAGGTCCCGGGGGTGAGCATGCGTTCCCGCCTGCGGGACGCCGGCTCTGGAGAGCTCTGGTCGGGTCAGTTCGACCAGTCCGGGATCGAGTGCGTGGTGCGGCGGGTGCGGCTGGCGCCGGACCCAGTGCTGCGTTCCGCGGCGGTTATCGCGGCCCGGGCCCTCGTGGACCTGGAGCATCCCCATCTGGTGCCGGTCGTGGCGGTGTTGCCGACCGCGGAGGGCCTGGCGTTGATCACCGAGCCGGTCGTCGGCGGTGTCAGCCTCGCGCGGCTGCTCGCCGCCCGCGGGGACCTGGACCCCGGTGAGGTCGTCACGATCGGTCTGCCGATCGCGCAGGCCCTGGCCGCCGCGCACGCCGTCGGCGTCGTGCATGGCCGGCTCGAGCGTGAGGACATCCTGTTGGAGCCGAACGGGCGTCCGGTTCTGATCGGGCTCGGGGCCGCGGCGCTGGCCGACGCCGCCAGACCGGATCCGATCCCACCTGAGGCCGCGTCTGCGGATGTCCATGATCTGGCCACTTTGCTGCTCGGGGCGATGCGTGAGGCCACCGGGCCGGACGCAGCCGCGGTGGCGGTGGCGACCGCCATGATCGACGACCCGCGCCGACGACCGAGTGCCCTGGAACTCGCCGCGTCGCTGGCCCGCAGTGCGACTCCGCTCCCGGTCCGCTTGGCGGGCGGCGGCGAGCCGGGTGGCGCGGCGCGGCGCGGCCCCTCGCCGACCGAAACCCTGCCGGTGATCCCCCGGGTGGACCCGCCCGGCGATCCGGCCCCGCCCGACCGAACCATCACCGGAGCGACGGCCGTCGACGCCGCGGAACTGCTCGACTCATTGCCGCCACCGCCCCGACGGTCGACCCGTGCGACGACCAACCCTCGGAAGGCCGCCCGCGGTGGCGGCCGGGGCGCCGGGGGCAACGGGTCGGCCACCGGGGGTGCGGCCACCCCGGGGGGCCTCAGCTCTCCGGGCCGAAGCACCCGGCCGACCTCCGCGCGCCGACCGCGTCGGGTGGGAGCCCGCCGCCAGCGCTTGCTGTTCCCGGTGACCGCCGGGCTGGGCCTGCCGGTGGTCGTGGTGGCCGTCGCGTTGCTGCTGGCCAGCCCGGAGAAGGACGATGCGCCCGGCGCGGCCGGGACGTCTGCGCCACCAACCGGTGCAGCCTCCGCGGCTGGGCGGGAACCGACGGCGTCGCCGGTCGCCAATCAGTCGCCCGAGCAGGTCTGGCGTTCGGTACTCGCCGAGTTGAACACCGCGCGCAGCCGTGCGTTCGAGCGGGCTGACGAGAACCTCCTGACAGAGTCTGATGCCGCGGGTAGTGAGCTGCACGCTTCGGACGTCGCGCTGATGAGGCAGGTGGTCGCGAGGGGGGCGCATGCCTCGGCACTGCGCAGCGACATCCTCGATCTCAAGGTCCGGGTCGAGGAACCGGACCGCACCGTGCTGCGGGTCACCCAACGCCTGAACGCCTACGACTTCCTCGACGCCGGGGGGAAGGTGGTGGCGCATCAGGCGGCGAAGCCGCCGGAACGGCGTGACCTCACCCTGATCCGTACCGGCTCCGGCTGGCGGGTCTCGGAGAACGTCCCGGTCCCGGCCGGCTGACCGTCCGGTCAGCCGGCCGGGACCGGGCTACAGACCGAGTTCGGCTTCGAAGGCTCCGTTTTCCAGCCGGTGCTTAATGAAGGCCAGGAAGCGAGCTGCGTCGGCACCGTCGACGATGCGGTGGTCGTAGGTGAGGGACAGGTACACCGTCGAACGAACCGCGATGATCTCGCCCAGCTCCGGATCGTCGACGACGGCCGGCTTCTTCGTCACGATGCCGGTGCCGAGGATGCCCACCTGCGGCTGGTTGATGATCGGCGTGTCGAACAGGGCGCCTCGACTGCCGGTGTTCGTCAGGGTGAAGGTGCCCCCGCCGAGCTCGTCGGGCGAGATTCGGTTGGCCCGGGTGCGGCTCGCCAAGTCGTCGATCTTGCGTGCCAGCCCGATGAGATTGAGATTGCCGGCGTTGTGGATGACGGGCACGACCAGACCACGCTCGGAGTCCACGGCTATGCCGAGGTTCTCCTCCCCGTGGTAGGTGACCGTGCCCGCCTCGACGTCGATGCTGGAGTTGAGCTGCGGGAACTCACGCAGCGCCGCACAGGTCGCCAAGGCGAAGAACGGCAGGAATGACAGCTTGATGCCCTCCCAAGCCTGGAAGTCGCTCTTCGCCCGGTCCCGCAGCCGTGCGATCCGGGTGACGTCGGCCTCCACCACGGTGGTGAGCTGCGCGCTGATCTGCAGCGACTCGACCATGCGGCGAGCGACCAACGCCCGCAGGCGGGAGAGTTTCTCGGTCCGTCCGCGGACGGGGGCTGCGCCGGTCGGCGCCACGGCCGGGGCAGCTGGGGCTGTGGGGGCAGCCGGGGCTGTGGGGTGGGCCGCGGGAGTCTCCTGCGCTGCGGGAGCCGCGTCCCGCGACCGGGCGGCGTCCTGGATGTCCTGCTTGGTGACACGTCCACCCGGCCCGGTTCCCGCCACGGTCCCCAGGTCCACGCTGAGCTCGGCGGCCATCTTGCGCACGAGCGGAGTGACGTAGCGACCGATGCCGTCGCCGTTCCCGTTGGCGGCGGCCGGGATCTGGGCCGGGACCGGGGTGGGCTCCGGCTGACGAGCGAACGCCGGTGCCGGCGTGGGCGTCGGAGCGGGTGTCGAAGCGGGTGCGGGTGCGGGCGTCGGAGTAGGCGGAGGCGCCGCGGCAGCCGGCTTCACGGGTTCCGGCGCCGGCTCGGGTTCCGGCGCCGCGGGCGCCTGCGCGGCCTGCGCCGGTGCGGCGCCGCCACCCGCGGACCCGTTGTCGATCACCGCGAGCTCGACGCCGACCTCGACGGTCTCATCCTCGGCGACCTTGATCGAGCTGACGACACCGGAGGCGGGGGCGGGGATCTCGGTGTCGACCTTGTCGGTGCTGACCTCGAGCAGTGGCTCGTCGGCCTTGACGCGTTCACCCTCCTGCTTCAGCCACCGTGTGACGGTTCCCTCGGAGACACTCTCCCCGAGCCGGGGCATTCTGACAGATACAGACATGCGGAACGACTCCTTCGTCGCGTCCGGCATCTGCACCGCGCGGGCGGCCGGCCGGAGGCGCTCATGCTTGGCGTGGCCTGCATCCTGGGCGGATCGGGCCGCGGGGGTGGCGCGGGCAGGCACGATCCAGGGCGGTGCCCGCTAACCGTGGACGTGAAGGGGCTTGCCGGCCAGCGCCAGATGCGCCTCGCCGAGAGCCTCGGACAGCGTGGGATGCGGGTGGATGAGCTGGGCGACCTCGGCGGGGAACGCCTCCCAGTTGGTGATGAGCTGAGCCTCGGCGATGAGCTCGCCGACCCGGTCGCCGACCATGTGCACGCCCACCACCGGACCATCGGGGACCGCGATCAGAGTGACCGCACCGGAGGTCCTGAGGATCTGGGACTTGCCGTTGCCCGCCAGGTTGTAGGTGACCGTCTTGATCTCGCCGTACCGCTCCCTGGCGACCGCGGCGGTCAGGCCGACCGAGGCCACCTCCGGATGGGAGTAGGTGACCCGCGGAACGTTGTCGTAGTCGACCGGCACCGGGCCCAGCCCGGCGAGCTGCTCTGCGACGAAGATGCCTTCGGCGAAGCCGACGTGGGCGAGCTGGAGCCCGGGCCGCAGGTCGCCCAGCGCGGACACGGTCGGAATGTTCGTGCGCAGCTGACGGTCGACCAGCACGTAGCCGCGGTCGGTCGCGATGCCGACCTCCTCGTAGCCGAGACCTTCCGAGACCGGTCCACGACCGACTGCGACGAGCAGCAGTTCGGCCTCGATGGTGGTCCCGTTCTCGAGGGACACCGTCACGCCTTGGTCGGTGGACTTCACCCCGGAGAACCGCGCGCCGAGATGCTGCTTGATGCCGCGCTTGCGGAAGGCGCGCTTCAGCAGCTTGGAGCTGGACTCGTCCTCGAGCGGGACGAGGTGCGGCAGCGCCTCGACGATGGTCACCTCGGCCCCGTAGGACCGCCAGACGGAGGCGAACTCGCATCCGATGGCCCCGGCGCCCAGTACCACCGCGGAGGCCGGCACACGGTCGAGGGTCAAGGCGTCATCGCTGGTGATGACCTTGTCGTGGTCGATGTCCAGGCCGGGCAGGGTCTTGGAGTACGAACCGGTCGCGAGCAGGACGTGCCGCCCCTCGATGACCCGGTCTCCGACGGCCACGGCGGTCGGGGAGACCAGCCGGCCGAATCCCTCGACGACCTCGATCCCCCGGGACTTGATCAGGCCGGTCAGCCCCTTGAAGAGCCCGGCGACGACCGAGTCCTTGTAGGAGTTGACCGTGGCCATGTCGATGCCGTCGAGGGTCGAGCGAACCCCGAAGGCCTCGCTTTCGTTGATGTTGTCAACGATCTCCGCCGAATGCAGCAGCGCCTTGGTCGGGATGCAACCTCGGTGCAGGCAGGTGCCGCCGAGCTTGTCCTTCTCGATCAGAACGACGCTCAGGTCGAGTTCCGCGGCGCGCAGCGCGGCGGCGTATCCGCCGCTGCCGCCACCGAGGATGACCAGGTCGACGGGACCGGCCGCTGAATTCGTCACGCCAGGGGTCCCTTCTCGTTGAATCCTGAGGTCTTGCTGGTGGTGCTGAGAGCGTTACTCGTAGTGCCCGCTACGCTCGGCGGCGAAGCCGGTGGCGCGGTTGGCCGCCGCTCCCGACGGCGTTCCCGCCGCTGAGCGCGGCCGCCGAAGCAGGAGTGTCAGGCCACGACTTGCCTAGCCACGGCGACCGGATGCCAGTCTTTCACGTCGTGCGTCCACTGCCGCTCGGATGGGCGTGAGTGTGCTGCATTGCGCGATGCGCCAGCAACCGTTGTGTACCTACCTTCCTCCGCAGGTCAGCTCTCAGCCGGGGAACCGGTGGCCGAACCGGGGGAGGCCACCATCGCCGCGCGGTCCTGCGCCAGCTGGACGAGCGTGCGTACGATCATGCCGGTCCCCCCCTTGGGGGTGTGGCCGTAGGGCTCTCCACCGTTCCAGGAGGGACCGGCGATGTCGATGTGCGCCCAGGACACCTTCTCGGGGACGAACGAGGCGAGGAAGTGCGCGGCGACCAGCATGCCGCCATCCCGGTTGCCTCCCGGTGGCACGTTGGCGATGTCGGCCACTGTTGAGTCCAGTCCCTTGCGCAGATCCGGCGGAAGGGGCATCGGCCAGACGCTTTCGCCGGCGGCGGCGGCCGCCGCCGCGACCGCGTCCACCGCGGCCGCACGACCCATCAGCCCGCTCGTCCGGTGGCCGAGGGCGACAATCTGTGCGCCGGTCAGGGTGGCCACGTCCACGATCAGGTCCGGTGACTCCTCGTTGGCGCGGACGAGGGCGTCGGCGAGCATCAGCCGGCCCTCGGCGTCGGTGTTGAGCACCTCCACCCGGGTGCCGCCGCGCAGGGTGAGAACGTCGGAGGGACGGATCGCGTCGCCCGAGGGCATGTTCTCCGCGCAGGGCATCCAGCCGGTGAGAGTGATCGGGAGCTTGAGCCGGGCCGCGGCGATGACGGTGCCGAGCACCGCGGCCGCGCCCGCCATGTCGGTCTTCATCCATTCCATGGATGTCGACGGCTTCAGGGACAATCCCCCGGAATCGAAGGTGATGCCCTTGCCGACCAGCGCCAGCGCCGGCCGCTCGGATCCACCGCCGCGCCATTCCAGCCGCACCAGCCGCGGCGGATTCGCGGATCCCTGGCCGACACCGAGCAGGCCTCCGAAGCCGCCCTCGGCGAGCGTCACCTCGTCGAGGACCTCGACTGTCACGCCGGCGGCGGTGGCCCGCTCGACGGCGATGTCGGCGAACAGGGCGGGGGACAGATGGCTCGGCGGAGTGTTCACCAGATCGCGGACCAGGGTGACCGCATCCGTGATGATGACGGCCTGGCGCAGTTCCTCTTCCGCCGTCGGGAGGCTCCGCTCGTCAACGAGCAGCGTCAGCTCCTCGACGGGGCGTGGGCGGCCGTTCGCTGACGTGGTGCGCAGCCCGTCATAGGAGTAGGTGCCGAGCAACGCGCCTTCGGTCACGGCCCGCACCGACTCCGGCGTGACCGCGCCCGGCGCGGCCGCCAGAGCGACGGCCACCCGCGCGGTCCCGGCGAGGGAGCGCACCGCGACCCCGGACGCCCGGCGTAGTGCCTCGGTGTCGATCGGCGTGGACGACATCGGCGTGGACGACGTGGCGAGGGGGCCCAGCCCGACCGCGAGGACCGTCGTGCAGGGCACGGCACCGAGGGTGGCGAAGCGGACCGTTTCGCCGGCCTTGCCGGTCGCACCCAGCGAGGCAAGCACCTCCGTCAGCCGGCCGCCGAGCGCGGTGTCCAGGTCCGCCGCGCCCCCGGTCACGAGGAGCCCCTCGTCGCCGGTGGCGGTGCCGATCACCACCGCGTCCACATCGAGATCGGCGAGAGCGGCGGTACTGGGCACGATGGTGGTCATGCAGTGAGCGTATTGAACGGGACGTCTTCCCGGCGGTGATCCGGACGCCACCGGCGGGTGGCCGGAGGCCAGGCCCGCGGTCGTTTCGGCCGGTGCCGGCCTGCATACTAGG
>NZ_CDWTNB010000013.1:0-47781 GCF_977947065.1 Frankia sp. CgJB1 | reverse complement strand
GCGGGGGCGGGCGGGCCGCCAACCCCCGGCGCCGGTGCGGGAACACCGGGCGGCTCGAGCGCCGGCGCCGGTGCGGTCGTTGGCTTGGAGGCGCCCGCCCGCCCCGGTCCGCGGGCGGGGACATGCCGGCGACGAAGGACGGCCTCGGTAGACAGAGCGACCTCGCGATCGGCGGGATCGACGGGCGACCCACGCAGGACGGTGCCCCGAAAGTCGGAGCGGGCGGTGTTCTACGACGTGTCGGAGTTTAGCCGCCGCGGCGCTGCGTACGCGCGTCGACCGCGCCCGGACCCCCGCCGCCGCCCTGCGTCCTCTCTCACAACCGCGCCACGCGGCCCCCCGGGCGGCGGCGACCGACATGTATTGGCGTGGGGCATCGGACAGCGACGGTGGGTATGACGCATGGACGGCGGGCATCGGGCATGAACCACAGGGACCGGGATTCCACTCGTCGTGCGCGTTGTTCTCCCAACCGCCACCCGACTGTCACGGGGATCCGCAGACTGGGATCAGACTGGAAACAGCCTGGGATGGAGCCGGCCCCAGAGGGTAGTGCCCTGAAGGGGGTGCGCCCATCGGAGGACAGCTTGGAGACGAGGACAGCTTGGAGACATGGTGAGGACGCCACCGCCCGCGGAGAGGAAGTCAGCCCGATGAGCAATCCCCTGTCCGAGCTCTCAGCCGCCGGAGTGGCGGTCTGGCTGGACGACATCAGCCGGGACCGCCTACGCACCGGCAACCTCGCCCACCTGGTCGAGAACCGCAGCGTCGTCGGCGTGACGAGCAACCCGACCATCTTCCAGAAGGCGATCAGTTCGAGCGACCTGTACGACGAGCAGCTGCACGACCTGGCGATCCGCGGCGTGGACGTCGGCGAGGCCGTCCGGGCCATCACGGCCGCCGACGTGCGCGACGCCTGCGACGTGCTGCGCGGCGTCTACGACGCCAGCGGCGGCGTCGACGGCCGGGTGTCCCTGGAGGTCGATCCCCGGCTCGCCCACGAGGCCGAGCGCACGCTCGCCGAGGCGCCTGCCCTGTGGTGGCTGGTCGACCGGCCCAACCTGTTCATCAAGATTCCCGCCACCCGGGCCGGCCTCTCGGCGATCACCGAGACGCTCGCCCAGGGCATCAGCGTGAACGTGACACTGATCTTCGGACTCGACCGGTACGACGCCGTGATCGACGCGTTCATGACCGGTCTGGAGAAGGCCCTGGCCGCGGGGCGCGACATCACCGACCTGGCCTCGGTCGCGTCGTTCTTCGTCAGCCGGGTGGACACCGAGGTCGACCAGCGGCTGGAGAAGATCGGCACTCCGGAGGCGAAGGCGCTGCGCGGCCGGGCCGCCGTCGCCAACGCCCGGCTGGCCTTCGAGCGGTACGAGAAGGCGTTCGCCACTCCCCGCTGGGCGGCCCTGGCCGCGGCGGGCGCGAAGCCCCAACGCCCATTGTGGGCGTCGACGTCCACCAAGGACCCATCCCTGCCGGACACGATCTACGTCACCGAGCTGATCGCGCCCGGAACCGTCAACACGATGCCGGAGGCAACCCTGGAGGCGTTCGCCGACCACGGGTCGGTGACGGGCGAGACGATCCGCCCCCGCTACGAGGAGGCCCACGAGGTGTTCGCCCAGCTCACGGCCGTCGGAATCGATCTCGACGACGTGATCGAGACCCTGGAGAGCCAGGGCGTACAGAAGTTCGAGGACTCGTGGACCCAGCTGCTGGACACCATCGCGGCGCACCTGGGCTCACCCGGTTCGTCCGCGTAAGGCCTGGCGCCGGCCGTGGCCGTGGCGGTCGCCACGGCCATGATGATCGTCTCAGCGTCGTTCATGGACACCCGACGGTCCCCGGTGAAACAACCTCGGAGAGACCACAAGCAGAATGAAGGGGGAACGGGTGGCGCCCACGGTGAGTACCAACCCGCTGCGGGACCCACGTGACCGCAGACTGCCGCGCCTGCCGGACGCGAGCGCCCTGGTGGTGTTCGGCGCTACCGGCGACCTGGCCCGCAAGAAGCTGATCCCCGCCGTCTACGACCTGGCCCACCGCGGCCTGCTGCCGCCGGGTTTCGTCCTGCTCGGGTTCGCCCGCCGGGACTGGCCCGACGAGGACTTCGCCGAGTTCGCCCGGCAGGCCGCCGAGAAGGGCGCCCGCACCCCCTTCCATGCAGAGGTCTGGGACCGGCTGGCGGGCTCCGTGCGGTTCCTGCCGGGGTCCTTCGACGACGACGCCGCGTTCGACCGGCTCGCCCGGGCACTGGAAAGCCTGGAGCACTCCCACGGTATCCGTGGCAACGCGGCGTTCTACCTGTCGATCCCGCCGTTGGCCTTCCCGGTCGTGCTCAAGCAGATGCAGCGCACCGGGCTCTCCTCGGCCGCTGGTTCGGGCGGCTGGCGCCGGGTCGTCGTCGAGAAACCGTTCGGTCACGACCTGGAGTCGGCCCGGCAGCTCAACGCGCTCGTCGACGACGTCTTCACCCCGTCCGGGGTGTTCCGCATCGACCACTACCTGGGCAAGGAGACGGTCCAGAACCTCTTCGCGCTGCGCTTCGCCAACACGCTGTTCGAACCGATCTGGAACTCCCAGTTCGTCGACTCGGTGCAGATCACCATGGCCGAGGACGTCGGGATCGGCACCCGGGCCGGCTTCTACGACGAGACGGGCGCCGCCCGGGACGTGCTCCAGAACCACCTTTTGCAGCTGCTCGCCCTGACCGCGATGGAGGAGCCGGTCAGCTTCGGCGCGGAGACCATCCGCACCGAGAAGCTGAAGGTGCTCCGCGCGGTGTCGTTGCCCACGGACCTCACCCGCTACGCGGTACGGGGGCAGTACGAGCAGGGCTGGCTCGCCGGGGAGCGGGTCCCGGGCTACCTCGACGAACAGGACATCCCCGCGCAGTCGCGGACGGAGACCTTCTCGGCGGTGCGCTTCGGCATCGAGACGCGCCGGTGGGCCGGGGTGCCGTTCTACCTGCGGACTGGCAAGCGGCTGCCACGGCGGGTCACCGAGATCGCCATCTTCTTCAAGAAGGCGCCGCACCTGCCGTTCGACGAGACCGCCACCACCGAGCTCGGCAACAACCAACTGGTCATCCGGGTGCAGCCCGACGAGGGGGTCACGCTCAAGTTCGGCTCCAAGGTCCCCGGCTCGGCGATGGAGGTCCGGGACGTCGCGATGGACTTCCTGTTCGGTGAGGCGTTCACCGAGGCGCTGCCGGAGGCCTACGAACGGCTGATCCTCGACGTGCTGCTCGGCGACGCGACGCTGTTCCCGAACAACGCGGAGGTCGAGGAGTCCTGGCGGATCGTCGATCCGCTAGAGCGGCACTGGGCGGGCACCACCCCGCACCGCTACCGGGCCGGCACCTGGGGCCCGGCAGCCGCCGACGAGATGCTCGCCCACGACGGTCGCCGGTGGCGGCGGCCATGACCATGGATTAGGAGCCCCTCGTGACCACATTGTGGGACACCACCGGTTCTGAGGTGGTCAAGGCCCTCTCCGCCGAACGACGGGCGGCCGGAGCCCTGGCCTTCGGCTTGGCGCTGACCCTCGTCGTCGTCGTTGACGAAAAGCACGTCAGCGCCGCCGAGGGCGCGGCGACGCTGGCGGCCTCCGCCCATCCGTGCCGGCTACTGATCGTCGTCCGCCGGCAGGTCAACGTGCCGCATCCCCGGCTCGACGCCGAGGTCTCGATCGGCGGTCGGCTCGGCCCGGGCGAGGCGGTCGTGATGCGGATGTCCGGCCGGTTGGCGCTGCACGCGGAATCGGTCGTGCTTCCCCTGCTCGCACCGGACGCCCCGGTGGTCACCTGGTGGCACGACGAGCCGCCGACCCGGATCGCCTACGACCCGCTCGGCGTGTTCGCCGACCGGCGGGTCACCGACGTCACTGCCAGCCCGGACCCGCTGTCGGCGCTGTTCCAGCGGGCCGCGGACTTCGCCCCCGGCGACACGGACCTGTCCTGGACCAGGCTGTCGCCCTGGCGCACCCTGCTCGCTGCCGCCTTCGACGCGGTGGTCAGCGAGCGGCCGGACTCAGCCGTCATCACCGCCGGCCGGGCCGATCCGAGCGCCCAGCTGTTCGCCGGCTGGCTCCAGAACAGGCTCGCCGTCCCGGTGACGGTCGACGAAACGGGTGGCCGGCCCGGTATCACGGCGGTCGCCGTCGCCCTCAACGGGGACCGGCTGGCCGTCTCCCGCACCGACTCCCAGTCGGCGATGATCTCCCGCACCGGGTACCCGGACCGGGTACTGCCCCTGTCCGACCGGGGCGTCGGGGACCTGCTCGCCGAGGAGCTGCGCCGGCTCGACGACGACGCCGTCTACGCCGAGGCCCTGGGTACCTGGAGCGGCCTGCCGAACCTGACCAGGCGCTCGCCGCACCGAGAGCACATCTGGCGGGACCCGATGGACCAGACCGTGGGCGCCACGGACGCCTTGGCCGCCAGCACCGTGACGTCGAGCGCCGCGGCCCCGGGCACCGCCCCGACGAGTGCCTCGAACAACGAACGGGCGGCGGGTGGCGCATGACGGCCAAGCCGGAGCTCGTCCTCCATCGTGACGCCGGGGTGCTGGCCAGGGCCGCCGCGGCCCGTCTGATCACCCGGCTGGTGGACGCCCAGACGGCCCGCGGGGAGGCCTCACTCGTCCTGACCGGCGGTGGCATCGGCATCGCCCTGCTGCGGGCGGTGCGATCGAACCCGGCTCTCGACGCGGTGGACTGGAGCAAGGTCGACATCTGGTGGGGCGACGAGCGGTTCGTCGCGGCCGGCTCGCCCGACCGCAACGAGCGGCAGGCGCGGGAGGCGCTGCTCGATCACATCCCGGTGGATCCCAAACGGATCTTCCCGATGGGCCATCTGGCGGCTCCGACCGCGGGCGGTGACGTCGAGGGACGAGCCGCGGCCTCCGGCTATGCCGACCCGGAGTCCGCCGCGGTGGAGTACGCCGCGCTGCTGGCCACCCGTGCCGTCACCGGATCGGCGGTGCCGAGCTTCGACGTGGTGCTCCTCGGGCTCGGCCCGGAGGGCCATGTCGCCTCGCTGTTCCCGGGCTCCCCCGCGGTCGTCGCGACCGAGCCGGTGGTGGCCGTGCATGACTGCCCCAAGCCACCGCCGGAACGCGTCACACTGACCCTGCCGGCCATCCAGTCCGCCCACGAGGTCTGGGTGATCGTCGCCGGGGAGGAGAAGGCCGATGCGGTCGCGGCGTCGTTCTCCGGAGCGGGACCGATCACGATCCCGGCGACGGGAGCGGTCGGCCGCGACCGCAGCCTGTGGCTCGCCGACCGGGCCGCCGCCTCCCGGCTGCCCGGCTGGCAGTGACGCGGTCCGCGGACGACCTGTCCCGTAGACCTGTCCCGTGGGCCCGGTACGCGTGCCGGGCCCACGGGACGGCACCGGCGGATCAGGTCAGGATCTTGTCAGGTCAAGATCTTGGTCTTGCCCCGCTCGAACTCGGCCTCGCTGATAATCCCCCGGTCTCGCAGGTGCGCGAGCTTGCCAAGTTCGTCGGCGTCGCTCGTCGTCCTGGCGGCCTCCTGGAGGTAGGCGCGCCAGGCCTGTTCGTCGCGCTGCGCCGCGGCGCGGCTGCGCTCGTGCATGCTGCCACCCCGCACGATCAGGTAGGCGATCACGCCAAGCCAGGGCAGCACCACGATCGCGACCGTCCAGGCGGCCTTCGCCCATCCGGACAGATCCTGGCTGCGGAACACGTCCATGATCACGACAAACAGCAGCCACAGCCACAGGATGAAAGCAAAAAACCACAGCATATAGAGGAAGACGCTGAGCAGCGGAAAATCGGGATCCACGGAGTACCTCCTGTCCACGCCGTGGTCGGGTGGTGGCCTGGGCGGGCCACGGTCGTCCCGGCGTCCTGGGGCCCCGGTTCCGGCCCGGACCCGGTTTCTGACCCGGTCCGTTCATACCCGCGCCGGGCCGTCCCGCCGTCGCGCCGCCTCACCCGCCGGGGGTGGACCGCCCAGCGCACTCACCCGCTCACCCGACAGCCCGCTCACCCGGCGGTCCGGCCAGCCGGCGGCCCCGGTCAGCCTGGGGGCACGGGGGACGATGGGGACACGGGGGGCGCCGAGCGGCGCATGGTCGCCTGCCCCGCCGAGCTGATCTCGGTCGCCGGATACGAGCAGTCGAGCGTGCCGTCGCCGTGGAGCACGAGGTCCAGCCAGGTGGCGGCGAAGCACAACGCCCCGACCCGGGTGAGACGTTCCTCGAGCCGGACCGAGGCGCCGGACACCGCCCGCAGCACGAGCTCGCCGGCGCATCCACTCTCCGGGTAGGCACTCGTGCCGATCACCTCGCCGATCCGGCCGCCCCGCAGCACCAGCTCGGCGTTGAAGTGCACGAACGCCTGCGTCACCGATCCGCTCCAGCTGCCGATCATGCCCGGGGGCAGCGCCTCGCCAGCCTCGGCACCCGGTTGCGACCCGACCCCCGCCGGATCCCGCGTGGCGACCGTCGGCGGCGAGGCGCGACGCCGGTCGCCGTCGTCGCCGCTGCCGTCCGCGCCGAACAGCTGGTACGCCCCGGCGGCCACGGCGGCGAGCAGCACCAGGACGATCATCGCCCCGGCCATCAGCCGGGGTGCCCGCCACGGCCGGGCCCATCCGACCGCACCGGTGGGCCGCGCCGTCCCTGGCCACGCCGGCGGGAACGGCACGGGTCGCGACCCGGTCCGGCGCCGGGGACAGCGGGGACGGCGGGGATACCGGGGCGGAATCGGCCGGGTGGGACGCGGCCCAGGTCAGCAACGCCTGCGCTCCCTCCGCGCGCAGCCGGCTCGCCGGGTTCTTGGCCAGCAGCCCGGCGATCGCTGCCGACAGCCTGCCGCCCCGGAGGAAGGGTGGCGGATCGGCGTGCAGCACGGCGCCGATAGTGGTGAGCAGCGTGTCGCGCTGGAACGGTGAGACCCCCTCGACGGCAAAGTAGAGGGTGGCTCCGAGGGCGAACAGGTCGCCGGCCAGGGTCGCGGGGCCGCCGAGGAGGCGCTCGGGCGCCATGTAGGCGGGCGTCCCGCCGCTGCCGACGCCGCCGGTGAGGGTCGGGTCGGCGGCGTGGGTGGCGATGCCGAAGTCGGTCAGCAGCACCCGGCCGTCGTCGGCCAGCAGGATGTTCGATGGTTTGACGTCCCGGTGCAGCACGCCCATCTGCTGGCCCGCGACCAAGGCGTCGAGGACCGCGAGCCCGACCTGGATGGCACGCTCGGGCGGCAGGGGACCGTCCCGGTTGACCGTCGTGGCGAGTGTGCCGGCCCGGACCAGCTCCATCACGATCCACGGCAGGCCGTCGTGTTCCACGGCGTCATGGACGGTGACCACGTGCGGGTTCCCCCGCAGCCGGGCGGCGTTGCGGGCCTCACGCATCGCCGTCTCCACTCCGGCGGCACGCTCGTCGTCGTCGAGGTCGGCGGAGACCCGGATCTCCTTGATCGCCACCTCGACCCGGAGCACATCGTCGTGGGCCCGCCACACGGTGCCCATCCCACCGGAGCCAATCCGTTCGACGAGCCGGTACCGCCCGGCGACGATCCGGCCGATGCCGACATCATCCACAGTCACAGGGGCATCCTCGGCGGCGGCGCAACGGCGGCAGCCCGTTCCCGGCGGCGACCGTCGGCCGCTGCCGGGAACGGGCCCGGGCCCGGGCTAGGAGGCGCCCCGAAGCTTGGCGAGCGCCTCGGCGAGGATCGCCTCGCCGTCCTTCTCGTTCCGTCGTTCCCGCACGTAGGCGAGATGGGTCTTGTACGGCTCGGTGCGCGGCGGGGCGGGGGTGTTGTCCCGATCCCGTCCCGCCGGAAAACCACAGCTCGGACAATCCCACGTGTCGGGGATCGCCGCGTCCGCGGCGAACGACGGTCTCGTCTCGTGCGCGTTGGCGCACCAGAAGGAGATACGTTGCCGGGGCGCGGTCTCACCCCGTTCCGCCTCTCCCATCGGTCCTGCCCCGACCCGGCTCCCCCGGATGGCATTGCCACCTGCCACGGCCCGCGTGCTCCTTCGTCTCGTCCCATGGGTGGTAGCACGGAAACCGTGCCTGCCGATTCCGCGGCCTCGAGCGCCGCGGAACCTCGTACCCGGTTCCGTAAACCTGACGTTCCCGGCACTTTTCCCCGGGTGTTCCTCCGGGTACGTCCTGGGGGGAGTGTAGGCCGCGAGAGCCACACATGGATGCACCGACCACCCCCGCTTGGTTACCCCTGGCGTTACCCTCAGCGGGAGGAGCGTGTTCAGGTCGGGTGTCATCCGGACCCCAGCGAGACCGCGGTCGGATCGGCGGTGCCGACCGACGGCACGATCGTGAACGCGGTGACGTTCGTACTATGGAACTGCGGGGTGTGCACGACGGCCAGCGGGATTACCGCGACCTGCTCGACCACCGTGTGCTCCAGGTCGGCCCAGTCGCTCGCGGCGGTCGCCTCGCTGGTGGCCCGCAGCGCCGTGGCGAGCAGATGCAGGGCGCCCGGATCCCGGTAGCCGCCGTCGGCCGGCCTGGGGCCGGCCCACGTCTCGTCCAGCAATGGCTGGAAGACGGTGCGGCCCGCGTCGCCGTACCAGTCCGGGGCGATGGTGGTGAGCGCCAGGTCCCAGAACTGCCCGGTGGGGTGGACGGCGGCCGCACGGTAGCGCTCGCCGGTCCGGATCCGGATGTCGAGGCGGATGCCGGAACGGGCGAAGGCGGTCCGCAATGCCTCAGCGGCCGCCACGTCGGTGGCGCTGTCCGTGGTGAGCAGGGACAGCGCCGTGACGGGCCCGCCGGGGGTGTGGCTCAGCGCCTCCCGGCAACGGGCCGCGTCGCCGAGTCCCGCCGGGCTCGGGAAGGGATCCGCGTCGGTGTAGCCGGTCATCGTCTCCTGCAGCAACCCGGTGGCGGCAGCGGCGAACTCGGGGTCGCCGAGCGCCGCCGCGAGGCTCACCCGGTCAATGCAGTAGGGCAGCGCCCGGCGGACCGGCAGCTCACGCAGCGCGGCCGCGGAGGGCCCGTTGAATCCGACGGTGAGCGCCAGGGTGACCCCGACCCCGTCGACCACGAGACGGGGGTCATTCGCCCTGGCGAGCTCCACGGCCCGGCTGTCGGGGATCTTCCCATCGAGCGACATGTCCGCGTCGCCGCTCTCCAGCTCCTGCTGCATGGCCTCCGGACTCAGGCCGTCGAAGATCGTTATATGGTCGGGCAGGGCGCGGCGGATCCCGTCCGAGGATGCGCTCCAGGATGGGCTGCGCGACAGCCGGTACCCCTCGCCGGGAGCGACCGTGAACCGGTACGGCCCGGCCGACACCAGGTTGTGCAGGTACTCCGGCGAGTCCGGCGGGTAGGCCAGGGCCTCCAGCGGCACCGGGGAGGCCGCCGGTAGCGCCAGCACGTCCACGAAGTCGTTCACCGGGGCCAGTAGATGGAACGCGAGCGTGTCGTCGCCGACGATCTCGATGCCCTCCACGGTGCTGCTCTCGACGAAGGCCGCGGCGTCGGCAACCGGGATCGCCGCCAGCTGGGCACAGAACTCCCGGAATCCGACGATGGTCGCCGTGAAGTAGCCGCGCAGCGGTGACGGGTTCGGGGGCGTGCACAGTCGCTTGATGCCGCGGGCGACGTCGTTGGCAGTGATCCGGCGCTGGTTGGGGGTGTCCCAGCGCGCCGCGGGACGCAGCCGCACCGTGTAGACTAGCCCGTTCTCGGTGACGACCGGCGCGCCGACGGCGAGGTCCGGCCGCGGGATGGTCGACTTCGTCGTGTCCTCGTCGGAGGGATAGCTGAACAGCTGGCGGGTCACGAGCCGGCTGACCGCCCGCTCGCCGGGCTGGTCGGCCCAGCCGGGATCGCCGCTGGGCATCCACTGGGTGACGATCCGCAGCGTGCCGCCCGGCTTGTCGGGCGGAGGGGGCGTGGCGGTCGCCACCGGGGTGGGACTGGCGGCGAGCTCACGCGATCCGCCCCCCGAGCCGCCGCCGCTGCAGGCGGTCACCGTGGCGGTCAGGACCGTGGCGAGCAGAACCGTGGCGAGCACGGACAGGGGGCGGGGCAGCCGGCCTCCACGGCCGCGACCACTCCCGCGGCCGGGACCAGGGCGCGGGCCGAACTGGGCGTTCAATTCTTCAGCAGCAGACCGAGACCGACGATGCAGGTGAACCAGATGATCCCAACCACGATGGTCAACCGGTCGAGGTTCTTCTCCACGACCGAGGACCCACCCAGCGACGAGGACACGCCGCCGCCGAACAGGGTGGACAGCCCGCCTCCCTTGGCCCGGTGCAACAGCACAAGCATGATCATCAGAATACTCGCGACAATCAGGGCGATCGACAGACCGATCGTCATCTAGACCAGCTCCCGCTCCTCGGGGAAGTGGCAGGCCACCCGGTGCCCAGGCCGAACCTCCGACAAGGGCGGTTCCACTGTCCTACACACCTCCTCGGCCTTCCAGCAACGTGGGTGGAACCGGCACGCCTCGAGGGGATCGGGCGGGCCGGGCACGTCGCCACGCAACAGTATCCGCTCCCACCGACGGTGCTTCGCCTGGTCCGGCACCGGGACGGCCGGCGGCAGGGCGAGTGCGCGGCAGGGCGAGTACACAGACGCGTCCGCCGTCAGGCCGGCGGCCCGCTGCGCACGATGCCGACGAACTCCTCGGCGACCAGGCTCGCCCCGCCGACCAGCCCGCCGTCCACATCCGGCATGGTGAACAGCTCGCCGGCGTTCGCCGCCTTCACCGAGCCGCCGTAGAGGACACGGGTCCCAGCGGCAATCTCATCGCCGTACTGCCTGGCCAGCTGGCCGCGGACCGCCGCGCACATGTCCTGGGCGTCCTGCGCGGAGGCGGTGCGGCCGGTGCCGATCGCCCACACCGGCTCGTAGGCGATGACGATCGTCGCGGCCTGCTCGGCGGTGATGCCAGCCAGCGACTGCTCGAGCTGACGCAGCACGTGCTCAACATGGGTGCCGGCGGCCCGGATCTCCTCGGGCTCCCCCACGCACAGGATGGGGGTGAGCCCCACGGAGAAGGCCGCCTTCGCCTTGGCCGCCACCAGCGCGTCGTCCTCGTGGTGGTCGGCCCGGCGCTCGGAGTGCCCGACGACGACGTAGTCGCAGCCGAGCTTGGCCAGCATCGCCCCGCTGATATCACCGGTGTGCGCACCCGACGCGTACGGGGAGAGGTCCTGCCCCCCGTAGGCGATGGCGAGCTTGTCTCCGTCCACCAGGGTCTGCACGCTGCGCAGATCGGTGAACGGTGGGAGAACGACGACCTCGACGGTCTCCAGCTCGGCGGGCTTGAGATCGAAGGCGATCTTCTGCACCAGCGCGATCGCCTCGAGGTGATTGAGGTTCATCTTCCAGTTGCCGACCACCAGCGCCCGTCGGCCGGTGCCCTTGACGCCGACGGCGCCCTTCGAGCCGGCAGCGCCCTTCGCCGATCTGTCCTTGCCCACGCCGTCCTCGTCCTTCCCGGATCCCCTGTTCTTCCCGGATCCCCTGTCGGAACCTCGCTCAGATCTTCCCCGGCCCAGCAGTGCCATCAGCCGGCCCCGGCGCCGGGCATCCCGCGGAAGTCAGACATCGAGGGCCGCGAGCCCGGGCAGCGTCTTGCCCTCCAGGTATTCCAGGCTCGCGCCGCCGCCGGTCGAGATGTGGCTGAAGGCATCCTCCGGGATGCCGAGCGTGCGGACCGCCGCGGCGGAGTCTCCGCCACCCACGACGGAGAACCCCTTGCCGGCGGCGACCGCCTCGGCCACCCCCCGGGTGCCCGCGGCGAACGGCGCGAGCTCGAACACGCCCATCGGCCCGTTCCAGAAGACCGTAGCCGCTCCGGCCAGCCGCGCGGCGAACAGCTCCGTCGACGCCGGGCCGATGTCGAGCCCGAGCCAGCCGGCGGGGATGGCGCCGGCCGCGACGACGGCGGTGTCCGCGTCGGCGGCGAACCTGTCCGCGACGACGACGTCGGTCGGCAGCACGATCCGCTCCCCGCCCTCGGCGAGCAACTCCTTGCACGTCTCGATCATCTCGGTCTCCAGCAGCGACCCGCCGACCCCGTGACCGAGCGCCGCCAGGAAGGTGAAGCACATCCCTCCGCCGACGAGCAACGTGTCGACCTTGGGCAGCAGCGCGCGGATCACGCCGAGCTTGTCGGACACCTTGGACCCGCCGAGCACGACACTGTAGGGACGCGCCGGGTCGCTGCTGAGCCGGCGGAGCACCTCCAGCTCGGTGAGCACGAGCCGGCCCGCGGCGTGCGGCAGCCGCTTCGGGACGTCGGCGACGCTGGCGTGGGCCCGGTGGACCGCGCCGAAGGCGTCCCCGACGTAGAACTCGGCGAGCGCCGACAACTCGTCGGCGAAGGCCGCGCGAATCGCCGCGTCCTTGCTGGTCTCCCCGGCGGCGAAGCGCAGGTTCTCCAGCAGCGCCACCTCGCCGTCCCCGAGCCCGGCGATCACCTCGCGGGCATGCGCACCGGCGATGTCACCGCTGCCGTCGCCGGCGAACGCCACCGGCCGGCCCAGCAGCTCGGCGAGCCGACCCGCCACCGGCTCCAGGGAGTACTTCGGGTCCGGTTCGCCCTTCGGCCGGCCCAGGTGCGAGCTCACGACCACCCGGGCGCCCCGGTCCAGCAGTGCGGCGATGGTCGGGACGCTGGCGCGGACCCGGCCGTCGTCGGTGATGCGCGGGGTGTCACCGGAACGGTCCAACGGCACGTTCAGGTCGCTGCGGACCAGCACCCGGTGCCCGGCGACCTGCAGGTCGTCGATCGTCCTCACGCTTCGTTACTCCATCGGGGAGAGAAATTGTCGAGGAAGGGCCGGAGGGGATCCTCTCCGGGCAAGGATCCCCTCCGGCCCGGTCGGGAGGAACGGCCGGGGAGGACCGGCGCCGCCCGACGGGTTTCGCCGGCCGGCGGCGTGCGGGCCCAGCGGCGTGCGGGCCTAGAGCGGCGCGCGGGCCTAGAGGCGCGCGGCGACCAGCGCGGTCAGGTCGACCAGCCGGTTGGAGTAGCCCCACTCATTGTCGTACCAGCCGACGATCTTCACCTGATTGCCGGCGGACATCGTCAGCAGCGAGTCGAACGTGCAGGACGCCGGGGTGTTGACGATGTCGGAGGAGACGATCGGGTCCTCGGTGTAGACAAGGTAGCCCTTCAGCGGGCCCTCCGCTGCCGCCTTGAACGCCGCGTTGACCTCTTCCTTGCTGGCCTTCTTGTCCAGGGTGGCCACCAGGTCGGTGACCGAGCCGTCGAGGACCGGTACCCGCATCGCCAGCCCGTCGAGCTTGCCCTTGAGGTGGGGCAGGACCAGCGCGGTGGCCTTCGCCGCACCCGTGGTGGTCGGGATGATGTTCTGCGCCGCCGCCCGCGCCCGCCGCAGGTCCGAGTGCGGGAAGTCCAGGATGACCTGGTCGTTGGTGTAGGCGTGGATGGTGGTCATCAGCCCCTGGCTGATGCCGAAGGCCTCGTCGAGCACCTTCGCCATCGGCGCGACGCAGTTCGTCGTGCAGGAAGCGTTGGACAGGATGTGGTGCCTGGCCGGGTCGTAGGCGTCGTCGTTCACGCCTATCACCACGGTGATGTCCTCGTCCTTGGCCGGCGCCGAGATGATGACCTTCTTGGCGCCTGCCTGCAGATGCTTGCCCGCGTCCGCCGCCTTGGTGAAGCGGCCGGTGGACTCGATGACAACGTCCACACCCAGATCGGCCCAGGGCAGCGCCGCCGGGTCGCGCTCGGCCAGCACCTTGATCACGGTGTCACCGACGCGGATACCCTCGTCGACGACACTGACCGCAGCAGGATGCGTACCCAGCGTGGTGTCGTACTTGAGCAGATGCGCAAGAGTCTTGTTGTCGGTCAGGTCGTTGACCGCGACGATCTCGAGATCGTTCCGGTTGCTCGCCGCGAGCGCCCGCCAGCAGTTACGACCGATTCGCCCGAAGCCGTTGACACCCACCCGCGTAGCCACGTCCAGGACTCCCTACCGTCTTGTCTCGTCGTTTCGATAGTCACGCCGTCGTTCCGTCGCGACGTCGTCGTTCGGTTGTGACGTTCTCGTTCATGTGGCACTGTCATTCATGTGGCGCTGTCAAGGCAGGAGCCTAACGAGTTTGCACATCATCGGCGGGAATCCGAACCGTGCGATGCTGGTCTCCTCACACGATGCGGGCACGCCCCACCCGGAAACTACATCCCATCCCATCACATCGCTGCGCTGCCGCACCGCCGGTGCGCCTCCGCAGGGCCGGGGGCCGGGCAGATTCCGTGGGCCTGCGCTGACGCCGGCCGAACCGGCCAGGCGGGCGCCCCACGGGCAGACCCCACCCCGAAGAGCCATCCGATCCCGATGGTGCTACTGGGCCAGTTTTCCACATTACAGGTATGAAATGTCTGGGTACGACCTGGGCCGCTGTCGCTCAGGCGTTCTCAAGGAGATCCGGGGAGACGCTCGCCTCGGTGTTGGGGATACCGAGCGCGTTGGCCCTCTTGTCGGCGAGCGCCAACAGCCGGCGGATCCGGCCGGCGACCGCATCCTTGGTCAGCGGCGGGTCCGCGAGCGCGCCCAGTTCCTCCAGGGAGGCCTGCGCGTGATCGAGGCGCAACCGGCCGGCCGCCAGCAGGTGCTCCGGGGCGTCGTCGCCGAGGATGCGCATCGCGGCCTGCACCCGGGCGCCGGCGGCCACCGCGGCCCGGGCGGAGCGGCGCAGGTTGGCGTCGTCGAAGTTCGCCAGCCGGTTGGCCGTCGCCCGGACCTCCCGGCGCATCCGCCGTTCCTCCCAGGCGAGCAGGCTGTCATGCGCACCGATCCTGGTCAGCAGCGCGCCGATCGCGTCGCCGTCGCGGATGACGACACGGTCGACGCCGCGCACGTCCCGGCTCTTGGCCTGGACCCCCAGCCGGCGCGCCGCGCCGACCAGGGCCAGCGCGGCCTCCGGACCGGGCGAGGTCACCTCCAGCGAGCAGGACCGACCCGGCTCAGTCAGCGAACCGTGGGCGAGGAACGCGCCCCGCCAGGCCGCCGCGGCGTCACAGGCGGAGCCCGTGACCACCTGCGGCGGCAGCCCGCGCACCGGGCGGCCACGCTGGTCGAGCAGGCCGGTGGACCGCGCGAGCTGCTCGCCATCCCGCTCGACGCGCACGATGTAGCGCACCGAGCGGCGCAGCCCACCGGCGGCCAGCACGGCCACCGTCGAGGGGAAGCCGAAGACCTCGGCGATCTCGCGACGCAACCGGCGGGCGGTCGCGCCGGTATCGAGTTCCGCCTCGACCACGATGCGACCACCGACGATGTGCAGCCCCCCACCGAAGCGCAGCAGGGCTGCCATCTCGGCCCGCCGGCAACAGGGCTTCGCGACCCGCAGCCGGCTCAGTTCGTCCTTGACGGTGGCCGTCATCGCCGCCACACCGATCACTCCTTGGCTTCACCGGATGGGGTCCGGCGGACCGGTCCGCCGGACGATGAGTACTGCGTGACCGGGCGCCGGGACGCGGGCGCCGGGCAGGTCGCCTCCGGGAGTCCCGCGAACACCGCGCGGAAGGCCGCGGCGAGCCGGACCGGGTCGTGCACGGGCGCGCCAGGGATCCGCACCGGCGCCAGATGGAGCCGGGCGCCGACGTCCGCCGCCGCCCGGGCGAGCAGGTCGGGGTCGGGCACCGCTGTCGGATCGGCGATCACCACGTCCAGCCGCAGGCCGGGAACGTGCCGGCCGAGGGAGTGGAGATAGGCCTGGGGGGTGTATCCCTCGGTCTCCCCCGGCTGGGCGGCCAGGTTCAACACCATCACCCGGTTCGCCCGGGACGTCGCAATCGCCCGGTTCATCCCAGGAACCAACAGATGCGGCAGCGTGCTCGTGTAGTGCGATCCCGGCCCAAGGATGATCCAGTCGGCCGCGCCCGCCGCGGCCACCGCCTCCGGACAGGCCGGCGGTGCCGCCGGCGACAGCCGGACACCCACGACCCGTCCACCGGTCGTGGCCACCGCGGCCTGCCCGCGCACCTCGACCTCGGCGGTGGGCGCCCCCGGATCCAGCCCCACGACGTCGGCGACGATGTCGATGCCCCTAGTCGACAGCGGCAGCACCCGCCCCCGCAGGCCGAGGAGGGCGGCGGCCAGGTCGAGCGCGGCCACCGGTGATCCGGTGCGCTCGGCGAGCGCGGTGAGCACGAGGTTGCCGACCGCGTGCCCGGCGAGCGGCCCGTCGCCGCCGAACCGGTGCTGGAACACGCCCGCCCAGGTGGTCGACCATCCGTCCGGTCCGGCCAGCGCGGCCAGGGCCATTCGTAGATCGCCCATGGGCAGCGCACCGAGCTCCGCGCGCAGCCGCCCGGAGGATCCACCATCGTCACCGACGGTCACCACGGCGGTAAGCGCCGAGGTGATCTGCCGGAGCGCGGCGAGCGAGGCGGCGAGCCCGTGGCCGCCGCCGAAGGCGACGACCGCCGGTGCCCGGTCCGGACCGTCGGAGCGCGCGGCTACGCCATTGAGGTTCACGGATGGTTCACTCCCGTCCCAGGTCACGGTGCACCACCCGGACCCCCACGCCGCCCGCGGCGAGCCGGGTGCCGAGCTGCTCGGCGATCGCGACGCTACGGTGCTTGCCGCCGGTGCACCCGACGGCCAGCGTGAGATACCGCTTGCCCTCGCGGGCGTAGCCCTCGCCGACCAGGCGGAGCAGCGCCGCGTACTGGTCGAGGAAGTCCTGCGCTCCCGGCTGGGCCAGCACATAGTCGCGCACCTGCGGATCGCGGCCGGTGAACGGGCGCAGCGCCTCCACCCAGTGCGGGTTGGGCAGGAACCGGCAGTCGGCGACGAGATCCGCATCCAGCGGAAGTCCGTACTTGTACCCGAACGACACCACCGTGGCGTTGAGCCGGTTGGCGTTCGGCTGCCCGAACGCGGCGTCGATCTTCGACCGCAGCTCATGGACGTTCAGGTCGGTGGTGTCGAGGACCAGGTCAGCCTCGCCGCGCAGCTCGGCGAGCAGAATCCGTTCCCGGCTGATGCCGTCGACCACCCGCTCGTCGCGCTGCAGCGGATGCGGGCGGCGGACGTGCTCGAACCGGCGGATCAGCGCATCGTCGCTGGCCTCGAGGAACAGCATCCGGGGATGCATGCCCCGCGCGTCGAGTGCCGCGATCGCGGCGCGCAGATCAGAGAAGAACGGCCGGCCCCGCACGTCCACCACGACGGCGATGCGGCTGACCGTCCCACCAGAACGACGGCCCAGCTCAGCCATGGTGGACAGCAGCTCCGGGGGAAGGTTGTCGACGACGAACCAGCCCAGGTCCTCCAGGCACTTCGCCGCGGTGCTGCGCCCGGCGCCGGACAGCCCGGTGATGATCGCCAAATCCAGGGTCGGGGTGGTCATGAGACGGTCTCCGCGTCGAGGATCTCTCCGGTGTGCGGGTCGACGACGGGGGCGGGCGCGTCAGCGCGGCCCGGCGCCGACCGGGCCAGCGCGGTGACGATCGCCGCCGCCGTCCGCGGGCCGATGCCGGACACCTGCGCGATCTGCTCGGCGCTCGCCGCCCGTACCTTCGCCACCGAACCGAAGTAGCGCAGCAGGGCCTTGCGCCGGGTGTCACCCAGGCCGGGGACCTCGTCGAGGGCGGAGGCCACCATGGCCGTGGACCGCTTCTGCCGGTGGTAGGCGATGGCGAAGCGGTGTGCCTCGTCGCGTACCCGTTGCAGCAGGTAGAGCGCCTCGGACGTCCGCGGGAGGATGACCGGGTCCGCGGTGCCCGGCAGCCAGACCTCCTCCAGCCGCTTCGCCAGCCCGCACAGCGCCACCCCGCCGGGGCCGGCGTCGATGCCGAGCTCGTCGAGCGCCCGGGCCGCCGCGGCCACCTGGGGCGCCCCGCCGTCCACCACGACGAGGTTCGGCGGGTAGGCGAACCGGCGCGGCCGCCCGGTCCCCGGATCGATCGGCTGCGCGGCATCCGGCGCGTCGGCGATGTCGGCGATGTCGGCAAGCTCGCCGACGCGGGACCGCTCGGCGAGGTAGCGCGAGAACCTCCGGTGGATGGTCTCGTACATGCTCGCCACGTCGTCCCCGGCAGCCCCGTCCCGGCCGGCACCCTCCCGGCCGGCGATGCCGCGGATCGCGAACCTGCGGTACTCGGACTTGCGCGGCAGTCCGTCCTCGAACACGACCATGCTCGCCGCGACGTTCGTGCCCTGGGTGTTCGAGACGTCGAAGCACTCGATGCGCAGCGGCGCGTCGGGCAGCTCCAAGGCCTCCTGAAGCTCGGCGAGGGCACGGCTGCGGGCGGTGAGGTCACTGGCCCGCTTCGTCCGGTGCAGCGCGAACGCCTGCTTGGCGTTGCGCTCCACCGTCTCGAGCAAGGTGCGCTTGTCCCCGCGGCGGGGCACGCGGACCTCGACGCGGCTGCCCCGGGCCGCGCCGAGCAGTTCGGTGACCGCCTCGACGCCGGGCGGCAGGGCGGGAACCAGGATCTCGCGGGGGATGCCCTCCCCCTGGGATCCCGCGGTGGTCGTGGGCACCGTCGAACCAGCGGTCCCGGTCGAGGCCGCTCCCGTGCCGTCGAGGTACTCCTGGGTGAGGAACTGCTCGACGAGGTCCGCGGTCGTGACCTCGTCGAGCTTGTCGACGACCCAGCCCCGCTGGCCGCGTACCCGCCCGCCACGCACGTAGAACACCGCGACGGCGGCCTCCAGCTCGTCCTCGGCGAAGGCGATGACGTCGGCGTCGGTGCCGTCGGGCAGGACCACGGCCTGCTTCTCGACCGCACGGCGCAGGGCACCGATGTCGTCGCGCAGCCGCGCGGCGCGTTCGTACTCCTGGGCCTGCGCCGCCTGCTGCATCTCCCGTTCGAGCCGACGCAGGTAACGGCCCGCCTGCCCGGACATGAAGTCGCAGAAATCCTCGACGATCTCCCGGTGGGTGGCCGCGTCGACCCGTCCCACGCAGGGTGCCGAGCACCGGTCGATGTACCCGAGCAGGCACGGCCGTCCGACCTGCGCGGCCCGTTTGAAGACCCCGCCCGAGCACGTGCGGGCGGGGAAGACCCGCAGGAGCAGATCGAGGGTCTCCCGGATGGCCCAGGCATGCGCATACGGGCCGAAGTACCGGACACCCTTGCGCTTGGGTCCCCGCATAACCTGCAGGCGCGGGAACTCCTCGTGGAGGGTCACGGCGAGACTCGGGTAGCTCTTGTCGTCGCGGTAGCGGACGTTGAAGCGCGGGTCGAACTCCTTGATCCACGTGTACTCAAGCTGGAGGGCCTCGACCTCGGTCGAGACAACGGTCCAGTCGACCGAGCTCGCCGAGGAGACCATGTGCTGCGTGCGCGGATGGAGGGTGTGCAACTCGGCGAAGTAGTTGGCCAGCCGGGCCCGCAGGTTCTTGGCCTTGCCGACATAGAGCACGCGACCGTGCTCGTCACGGAAACGATAGACACCGGGTGTCTCGGGGATCGAGCCCGGGGCGGGCCGGTAGAACGCCGGATCAGCCATGAAGCGAGCCTACGGCGACCTTCATCCCGAGCAAGCAGCACCTGCACGTAACCATTTCATCACGCATAGCGTGCGGGCTTGGCAGCGGGTTCCCTCCGATGGTGGCGGTAGGGTGACGAGCGGCGACGGCCACCCGGCAGTGTCGTGACCGATTACACACCTTCCGCTGTTTCGGGAGCCCCCGCTGGCGTCCGGGGCGGAGGGCTGCGACCCTCGACACATCGGGCAAGCGAACCGAGGGAGCCAGCGCGTGCTTGGTAAGGACGTCACGGCGGAGTTCGTCGTGGACGACGCGTCCAGCCGTGGGCGGATCACCGTGTTCCAGATCTGCTGGGGCGCCCGCGACCCGTTGGCTGTGTCCATGACGCTGGTGTCCAGGCCGGAACATCCCGCGCTGCCGCAGGGCAGCTGGGTCGCACCACGCGACACCCTGCGGGCCGGCCTGGAGACGGCGGTGGGCGACGGGGACGTCCGGATCGGTCCCGACGCGGATCGGCGCGGCGTGCGGCTCGACCTGATGCACGGCGACCACCGGTCCGTGGTGGTGGTCGCGGCGTCGTCGCTGCGCAGCTTCCTGGACCGCACCGAGCGACTTGTCCCGACCGGTCAGGAGCACACCGAACAGGAGCTGGACGCCGTCCTCGCGGACCTGCTGCAGACCTGAGAAGCCTGAGAAGGCGGGACCGGTCCCACCTCGGCGACCCGATCACCGAGGATCTCCCGGAGGAAGACCGCGGTGTGGCTCTCCTCGACCGCCGCCACGGCCTCGGGCGGCCCCTGCGCGACGACCCGGCCGCCTCCCGTGCCCCCCTCCGGCCCCAAGTCAATGATCCAGTCCGCCGTCTTGATGACATCGAGGTTGTGCTCGATCACGATGACCGTGTTCCCGGCGTCGACCAGCCGGCCGAGCACGCCGAGCAGCTTGCGGATGTCCTCGAAGTGCAGACCGGTCGTCGGCTCGTCGAGCACGTAGACCGTCCGGCCGGTGGAGCGCCGCTGCAGCTCCGAGGCGAGCTTGACCCGCTGCGCCTCGCCGCCGGACAGGGTCGGCGCCGACTGGCCGAGCCGGACGTACCCCAGGCCAACGTCGTTCAGCGTCCGCAGGTGCCGGGCGATGGCCGGCACCGCGGCGAAGAACTCCGCCGCCTCCTCGATCGGCATGTCGAGCACCTCGGCGATGTTCCTGCCCTTGTAGTGCACCTCCAGCGTCTCCCGGTTGTACCGATCGCCGTGGCAGACCTCGCACGGCACGTACACGTCCGGCAGGAAGTTCATCTCGATCTTGAGGGTGCCGTCACCGGAACACGCCTCGCACCGCCCGCCCTTGACGTTGAACGAGAACCGGCCCGGCAGATAGCCGCGGACCTTCGCCTCAGTCGTCTCGGCGGACAGCCGGCGGATGTGGTCGAACACGCCGGTGTAGGTGGCGGGGTTGGACCGCGGCGTGCGTCCGATCGGGGACTGGTCAACCCGGACCGCCTTGTCGAGATGGTCGAGCCCGCTGACGGTGCGGTGCCGGCCCGGCACCTCCCGGGCGCCGTTGAGCTTGTTCGCCAGGACGGCGGCGAGGATGTCGTTGACGAGGGTGGACTTCCCCGAGCCCGACACCCCGGTGACGGCCACGAAACAGCCCAGCGGGAACGACACGGTGATGTCGCGCAGGTTGTGCTCCCGGGCCCCGTGCACGGTCAGTGCCCGGCCCTTGGTCGGCACCCGGCGGATGTCGGGCACCGGGATCCGGCGCCGCCCGGACAGGTAGGCGCCGGTCATCGACTCCTCGCTGGCGAGCAGCTTCTCGACCGGCCCGGAGACGACGACCCGACCGCCGTGCTCGCCGGCGCCGGGGCCGATGTCGACCACCCAGTCGGAGGCGCGGATCGTGTCCTCGTCGTGCTCGACGACGATGAGCGTGTTGCCCAGGTCGCGCAGCCGCAGCAGGGTCTGGATGAGCCGGCGGTTGTCCCGCTGGTGCAGGCCGATCGACGGCTCGTCGAGCACGTACAGCACCCCGACGAGCCCGGAACCGATCTGGGTGGCCAGCCGGATGCGCTGTGCCTCGCCGCCCGCCAGAGTGCCGGAGGCCCGGTCGAGGGAGAGGTAGTCCAGCCCCACGTCCAGCAGGAACGTCAGCCGCGCGTCGACCTCCTTGAGCACCCGGCCGGCGATGGCCCGCTCCCGTTCGGTGAGGTCGAGCCCGCGCAGGAACACGGCGCACTCACCGATCGCCATACCCGAAACCTCGGCGATCGACCGACCGCCCAGCGTCACCGCAAGTGACTCCGACTTCAGCCGCGCGCCGCGGCAGGCCGGGCAGGGGACATCGCGCATGTAGCCCTCGTACCGCTCCCGGCTGCTGTCCGACTCGGCCTCGCGGTGCCGGCGGCCCAGGAAGCCGATCACGCCCTCGAAGGAGGTGTAGTAGGAACGCTTGCGGCCGTAGCGGTTGGTGTAGCCGACGTGGATCTCGGTGTCGCCGCTGCCATACAGCACGGCCTTGCGGGCCCGCTCGGGCAGCCCCTCCCACGGGGTGTCCATCTTGAAGCTGAGGTCCTCGGCAAGGGCCGTGAGCAACCGTTCGAAGTACTCCTTGTTGTGGCCGCCCGACCAGGGGGCCACCGCGCCCTGCGCCAGCGACAGGGTGGGGTCGGGCACGACGAGCTCCGGGTCGACCTCCTTGCGGGTCCCGATCCCGGTGCACTCGGGGCAGGCACCGTATGGCGAGTTGAACGAGAACGACCGCGGCTCCAGCTCCTCAAAGGAGAGGTCGTCGTAGAGGCAGGCCAGATGCTCGGAGTACATCCGCTCGCGCTCAGGGTCGTCGGCGTCGCGGTCGACGAAGTCGATCAGGACGAGCCCGCCGCCTAGCTTCAGGGCCGTCTCCACCGAGTCGGTGAGCCGCCGCTTCGCCGACGGCTTGATCGCGAGCCGGTCGACGACGACCTCGATCGTATGCTTGCGCTGCTTCTCCATCTTCGGCGGATCGGTGAGCGGCACCACCGTGCCGTCGACGCGGGCCCGCGCGAACCCGGAGCTCTGCAGCTCGGCGAACAGGTCGACATACTCGCCCTTGCGGCCACGCACCACCGGGGCCAGCACCTGGAAGCGGGTGCCCTCGGGCAGCTCCAGCAGCCGGTCGACGATCTGCTGCGGGGTCTGCCGGGAGATCAGCCGCCCGCACTTCGGGCAGTGCGGGCGGCCGGCGCGGGCGAAGAGCAGCCGCAGGTAGTCGTAGACCTCGGTGATCGTGCCGACGGTGGACCGCGGGTTGCGCGAGGTCGACTTCTGATCGATGGAGACGGCCGGGGACAGCCCCTCGATGAAGTCGACGTCGGGCTTGTCCATCTGCCCAAAAAACTGCCGAGCATAGGCTGACAGCGACTCCACGTAGCGCCGCTGCCCCTCGGCGAAGATTGTGTCGAAGGCGAGGCTGGACTTGCCGGACCCGGACATACCGGTGAAGACGATCAGCCCGTCGCGGGGCAGGTCGAGGTCGACGTCACGGAGATTGTGTTCACGCGCGCCACGCACGACAAGACGATCGGCCATCGACAAACCCTCATGATCTTCAGTAAGACCGGACCTGGGCGAGTGTGGCCATGCTACGGATGAGGACCGACACTTTTCCGGGGGCGGTCACCTACCACCAGCCGGACGAATCCGTCGAATCCGGTAGAGACCTCGGAGGCGTCAGAGGCATCAGATCTCCCGGTGCCACCTGACGGACCGTAACGACCGGCAGCTATCCCCTACTCCCGTCCCATCCGCGCCATCCGCTCCGGAGAGGATCACCATGAGCGACGCCGACGGCGGCGACACCAGCCGCACCGGCTACACCGGCTACACCGGGAAAGTCACGGTCGGCGGTCCGGCCGACGTACGGACCCTGCCAGGCCTGTCGATCACCAAGATCGCCGTCGGCCCGATGAACAATAACGCCTACCTGCTGCGCTGCCCGGTCACCGGGGAGCAGCTGCTCGTCGACGCGGCAAACGAGGCCGACACGCTGCTGCGGCTCGTCGGGGACGCGGGGCTGGCGACGGTGGTCACCAGCCATCAGCACGATGATCATGTGCAGGCCCTCGCAGATGTGGTCACCACCACCGGGGCCAGCACGGTCGCCCATCCGGACGACGCCCCGGCCATTCCGGTGCCCACCGCGCGGCAGGTGCGCGACGGAGACGAGGTCGCCGTCGGGACGGCCACCCTTCGGGTGATCCACCTGGTCGGGCACACACCCGGATCCATCGCCCTGCTCTACGAGGCCGATCCCGCCGCCCCCCCACCTCTTCACCGGAGACTGCCTGTTCCCTGGCGGCCCTGGAAACACGTTCGGTGACGAACAGGCCTTTACGACGCTGATGGACGGCCTCGAACGCAAGATCTTCGGCCCACTGCCGGACACCACCTGGATCTACCCGGGCCACGGACACGACACCACCCTCGGCGCCGAACGCCCGCACCTGGCGGAATGGCGCACCCGCGGCTGGTGACGGCGGCGGTGAGGCCGGCTCCGGTATGGCGAGCTCGGCCTCGACGCGCTCACGCCACGGATGCGCTCAGTCCGTTGAGACCTCCTCCGGAACGAGGTGATGCTGACGCTGTGCCTACTGTCCGGGGAAGCCGTCGGCAAGATCACCGATCGGATCATCCTGCCGCTACTGCGGCGTCCGCGGTACCGGGCGGAGATGGCCGAGACGCAGCCGCGTCTCGGCCGGGACGGCGCGCCACCGTGAGCTGACCGCGGGCTCCCAGCCTGGCCGGGCCAGCCCGCTCACCAGCCCGGAGAGGATCCGGACCGCGCGCAACGCGTCATGCGACCGGCCCACGGCCAATTTGCGCGCGGCGAGGACGGTCAGCTGGGCCGCGTGCACCGCGGTCCACGACCGGCCCACGTCGTGACGGTGCCGCCGGGCATAGGTGGCGGCCGACCGGCCGAGTTCGGCGTACAGCAGCCCGGACCGCCCGACGGTCTCCCCGCCCACATGTACGACCGGCCAGGCGTCGTCCGCCCAGACGATGCGCCCGCCCGCGGCGTGCAACCGGGCGAACAGATCCGTCTCCTCGTAGTACATCCAGTACGACGGGTCGAATCCGCCCAGCCGTAGGAAAATCTCCGAACGGACGGCGAAGAAGGCGCCGACCGGATAGCGCAGTTCCGGCCACCTCTCCACCGCGGCGATCTCGCCCCGTACCGCCGTGTAAGCGTTCGTCCGCGGGCGCGGCAGGACGGCACTCGCCCGCCCCCGCTCGCCCGCCATGCCGCGGATCGGGAAGCCGACCACGTCGGCGGACGACGCGGCCCAGGCGAGCAGCTTCGGGATCATCGTCGCGGTGTCGGCAGGGACCGTCACGTCACTGTTGACCACCAGGATCCACTCCGGCCGCAGCCCGTCCTCCACGGCACGGCGGACAGCGAGGTTCACCGCGGTACCGTATCCGACGTTCCCGTGCCCCTGGACCGCGCGCACACCGTCCGGCAACGCATCATGCCGGGATTTCCCGTCATTCTCCACCAGAAATACCCGGCATTCCTCCATGGCATCCAGTGTGGTCAGCAACCGGTACAGAGACGTCGATCCCCCGTGAGAAACGACGACCGCCAACAGCCTGTGCATCATCCGCCTTCGGCTAGTGCGCCCGCAACGAGCTGCGAAACTTCGGGAAGAATCGGCGAGGAAGGACCACAGCTCACACCGAACGAGTACACACGATCGGCCCTGGAACGTCGAGTATTCCCGCCCGCGCGTCTCCTCGCCCGCGTCAGAGAGATACGTCCCGGCGGCTGGACGTGCACCGATGTACCGCAGTACCCGCCGGAACCAGCATAACCGCTGAGCCAGGGCTGTCCGGCATCCTCGTTCCCGGCGCGTCGCGACACCATTCCTCGATATGTTTCCGGACGCGCGGCGAACCGGGCCCGGTTCGTCACCCGCCTGACGTCACGGGCGGCCCGCCTCCGGGTGAACAGTCGCACTTTCCCGACCAGACCACGGCCCTTGCGCCGATCATGCTCACCGAGGGCCAGGCCACGGCGAGCGCCGTGGCGCTGGCCACCGCCCCGGACGGTCCGCTCACCCGGGACGGGGCGACGGCGTTAGAGAAGCCGCTCGACGTGACGACCCCGCCGGCCCATCGCCCGCTGATCATCGGGGCGCCGCCTGGGAGCCTTCGGCCACGGACCGCGGCTCGGCCACCCCCTCCGGCTCGGCCACGGACCGCGGGGCCGGCGGGGTGGTACGCAGCGACCAGACGATGGCCACGATCAATGTCACCGCGATGACGCCGAGCGACAGCGCGATCGGCGGGTGCCACACGTCGGTGAGCAACATCTTCACGCCGATGAAGGCCAGGATGAACGCGAGCCCCGTCGCCAGGTGGTGGAAACGATCCATCAGACCGGAGAGCAGGAAGAACAACGACCGCAGCCCCAGGATGGCCAGGGCGTTGCTCGTGTAGACCAGGAACACCTTGTCGGTCACACCGAGCGCAGCGGGCACCGAGTCGAACGCGAACAGGACGTCGGCGGTCTCGATCATGACGAGGACGGCCAGTAGCGGCGTGGCGACCAGCTTCCCGGCACGCCGAAACACGAAACGCTGCCCCTGATAGTCGTCGGTGACCGGAATGACCTTGCGCAGCAGCGCGACCGCCCTGCTCCGGCCCGGATCCATCTCGACGCCGTTGCCCCGGAGCATCGTGACTGCCGTGTAGAGCAGAAAAGCCCCGAAGACGTAGATGACAAAGCTGAAGCGTTCGAGCAGCGCGATACCGGCCGCGATGAACAGGAAACGGAGCACGAGCGCTCCCAGCACACCGTAGAACAGGACGCGGTGCTGGTAGGCGCGAGGCACCTTGAAATAAGAGAAGATCAGCGCGAAGACGAAGAGGTTGTCGACGGACAGGCTCTTCTCCAGCAGCCACGCGGCGGCGTACTCGCCGGCGGGCCCCGGGCCCTGCCAGGCCCAGATGACACCGGCGAATCCGATGCCCAGCGAGACCCACAGAACGCTCCACCACGCGGCCTCGCGAAAGCCGATGACGTGAGCCCGACGATGTGCCAGCAGGTCGATGGTCAGGAGTGTGAGCAGGACGCCGACGAAGGCGGCCCAGGCCCAGGGGGGCACGTACACAGGTGATCTCCAGTGGTGTCGGAACGCGGCGCCGCGGGCACGCGGCGCGAAACGGTGTCGCCCTGACCGACCGGGCCCCGTTGCCAGCAGTCGGTCAGAGCACACTTCACCCGGCGATGGTCACGCCGAGGAGTAGGAGGGGAGCCGGGTGCCCGCCGCGGCGGGCGGTCAACGCCAGAAGCCGCCGGGGTGGGCGGGGCGGACCGTGGTGGCGCGCCCGCGCAGCGGGGCGGTCTCCACCGCCTGGTTCAGCTCCACCGGGCCCACCGTTCCGACCAAGCGGAGGCGACCGTCATCCGGGGCGGCGTCGAGGACGACGACGCAGCCCGCGGCCGGCCGCTCCAGAAGTCGGCCGGTGACGCCCGTCAGCTGCTCGTCCGGACGGGCGGTGGCAACCATCTCCAGCGGAATCATGACCCGGTTGATCCGGGCGAGACCTCGATCGTCCATCGGCACGGCGGCGAGGTCACGCAACAGCACCACCCCGGCGAGGGATCCGTCGAAGTCCTCGACCCCGAACACCGCCCTCCGCGAGGGCAGGACGACCTCGTCCAGCGCGCTCGCGACGGTCGTCCAGGCGGACAACGGCAGCGGCGACGGGCTCATCACGTCCCGGACGGTCAGACCCTCCAGCACGACGTAGGCCCGCTGCTGCGCCTGGGCGCACCGGGAGGTGCCCAGCGCCAACCAACCCAGCAAGACGGCCCACAGCGCGACGAGCCCAACCAGGAACGACCCGACCACCCCGACGGCGATCAGCGACCAGCCAGTGATCACGCCGGCGCGGGCCGCGGCCTGCTCGGCGCGCGCACGACTGCCGGTGCGGCGCTCCACCCGGGCGGCAATCAACCGGCCGCCGGAGCTGCGCGGGGAGGGGAGGACGTCGACGAGGGTCACCAGCAGCGCGAAGGTACCCACCCACAGGGCCACCTCCCCGGCCAGTTCCCAGGTGCCGGCGGGTGCCAGGGCGCCGAGCACGACGAGCAGGGCCCCGGCGGCGGCGGTGACGAGCAGGCCGGCCCGCGCGATCCGCGCCTCGACCTGGGTGCCGACCTGGGTGCCCATCCCCGGCGCGGGATCGAGGGCCACCACGGGCGGCGGCGCGAGATCGATGCCGCGGGATGCCGGGTGGGGGGGTGCCGGGCGCGGGGCAGCCACCACGCTCGCGGAGCGGTCGGGTGCGCCGGCAAGGACCAGCCGGCTTCCAAAGGCGCCGAGGGTGATGCCGAGAGCGGTCACCCCCGACCGGCGGGCCGACCGGGCCCGCATCAGATCGGCGGCCAGCAGGACGCCCACGAGCAGGCCCGCCCCGATCAGGCCGCCGGACAGGTAGGCGAATCCGGGCCGGCCGGGCACGGTGGCCGGCAGCGTGATCGCGGAGAGGAGGACGGTGACGATCGCCACCGAGATAGCCAATCCCGGACGCACCGTGATCGGCGGGAGATGTGCCCGTCGGGTGGCGTCATGGGTGGTCATGTCCGCTCAGAGCTCCTAATGAGTTCTTTCACCCTTCACCTGGCCGCGGTCACGACCAGGTGTCACACATGCTCAACGCCTAGCCTGCCCTTCAACGTCCAGGCAGACACCGCAGGGAGTCTGCGACTTTGCCTACGATCTCGTTGCCGAGGTTCGGCATCATCGAAGTTCGGCACCATCGAGATGCGGCAGCATCGAGGAAGGAGACCGGCAGATGGAGAAAGTAGAGGAAGTAGCCCGGCCAGCTGAGATCACCGCGGTCGACAACGACGCCCCGGCGGGACTGCCCGGGACAAGCCTCACCCGGCTCCCCCGGGCGGCCGTGCTGGCCGCCGCCGACGCCCGGCTGCACGCCGGCCTGCTCGGGGACTATCTCGACGTCCTAGCCTCCGCCGCAGACACCGGACGGCGGCTGTCCGCGGCGGAGCTGGATACGTTCCGTGCGCTCGGCCGGACGGCGACGGAGTCCGGCGCCGCGCTGCGTGCCCTCGTCGACCTCTACCTCTCTGCGACCTGGCGGATCTGGCCGTCGCTGCCGGCCGTCCGGGCAGCCGACCGGGCGGCCCGCGAGCTCGGCCGGGCTTCGAGTAGCCCGGCACAGCCCGGTCAGCCCACGGATGCCCCGCGCTCCATGGCCGAGGCCGTCGGCGCCGTCTCGAGGACCCGGGCGGCGGCCTCGGCGGTGCTGCGGGCCAGCGACGACGTGGTCGCCGCCGTTTGCGAGGGCTACGAGGCCGCCCGCACCGCCCGGGCTCGCTTCGAGGAGGCGCTGCGCCGCGAGCTCGTCGACGACCTGCTGACCGGCACGTCGGAGGTGGGGCAACTACTGGAACGGGCCGGTACGTTCGGCCTGCGCCTGGAGGCGCGGCACGTGGTCGTCGTCGTCGCGGGCAACCGCCGGTTTCTCGACGGCCGCGGCCTGACCCGGTCGGCGGAGGCGACGCTGCGGGAGCACTGTCCGACCGACTCGCTGGTCGCCACCAGGAACGGTCTGCTCGTCTGCCTCATGCCCGAGGAGAACGACCTGACCCGGTTCCCGGCCGGTGCCGCCGCGAACCTCACCTCCCCGGCCGGCCGGCCGGCGCCGGGAGCCCGGCCGCGTGGGCGTCGCCGCCCGGACCTGCCGAAGACCGGCGACGCGGGATTCTCCCCGCTGCCGGCGTTCGCGCTGGCGGAGGGTACGGCCACGGCGGCCGCGGCGGTGACGACGATGACGGCGGTGACGGCGCTGGCCCGGCGGCTGCAGGCCGAGCCCGGGCTGGTCTGGCGGCTGGGGGTCAGCCGGGGGCGCAGCGGGGTCGCCGGGGTCCGCATCGGGTTCGAGGAGGCCCGCGGCGCCGTCGACATCGCCGGGCGGCTCGGGCTCGACGGGCACGTCGTCCACGCCGACGACCTGCTCATCTACAAGGTCCTGCTGCGTGACCGGGAGGCCCTGGCCGAACTGGTGGACGCGGTGCTCTCGCCGCTGCGCACGGCGCGGGGCGGCGCCGGTCCGCTGATCGACACCCTCGACGCCTACTTCACCACCGGCGGGGTGGCGCTCGCGGCGGCGCGGCGGCTGCACCTGTCCGTGCGTGCCCTGACCTACCGGCTGGACCGTATCCACGCCCTGACCAGGCACGACCCGGCCTCGCCTACCGACCGTTACGTCCTGCAGACCGCCGTGCTCGGGGCACGGCTGATCGGCTGGGATCCCTCGCCCGACTGACCGCACCCCGGCTGACAGCGGCTGGTCCCGCGGTCCCGGGGGACCGGGCGGAAACTGTCGGAGGCCTGTGGTGTGCTAGGAGCCGTGAGCACAACGTTCGAACGGCCCACCATCGACATCGAGCGGACGCGGGCGCCATTCCAGGTCGTGTCCGACTTCTCCCCGTCGGGCGACCAGCCCGCCGCCATCGACGAGCTGGCCCGGCGGGTCGGGGCCGGCGAGTCCGACGTCGTTCTCCTCGGCGCCACTGGCACTGGAAAGTCCGCGACCACCGCGTGGCTGGTCGAGCGCCTGCAGCGGCCGACGTTGGTGATGGCTCCGAACAAGACGCTCGCCGCGCAGCTCGCCAACGAGTTCCGGGAGCTGCTGCCGCACAACGCCGTCGAGTACTTCGTCTCGTACTACGACTACTACCAGCCCGAGGCGTACATCGCGCAGACGGACACCTACATCGAGAAGGATTCCTCGATCAACGAGGAGGTGGAGCGGCTGCGGCACTCGGCGACGATGAGCCTGCTCACCCGCCGGGACGTCGTCGTGGTCGCGAGCGTCAGCTGTATCTACGGACTCGGCACGCCTCAGGAGTACATCGACCGGATGGTGCGGCTGAGGGTCGGTGACGAGATCGAGCGGGACCTGCTGCTGCGCCGCTTCGTCGACGTGCAGTACACCCGCAACGACCTCGCCTTCACCCGCGGGACGTTCCGGGTCCGGGGGGACACGGTGGAGATCTTCCCGGTCTACGAGGAGCTCGCCGTCCGAGCCGAGATGTTCGGCGACGAGATCGAGCGGCTCACCTACCTGCATCCACTGACCGGGGAGGTCGTCCGCGAGGCGGAAGAGATCTACGTCTTCCCGGCCACGCACTACGTCGCCGGGCCGGAGCGGATGGAGCGGGCGATCGCCGGCATCGAGGCGGAGCTCGCCGAGCGGCTGGCCACCATGGAGCGGCAGGGCAGGCTGCTGGAGGCGCAGCGGCTGCGGATGCGCACCACCTACGACATCGAGATGATGCGCCAGGTCGGGTTCTGCTCGGGCATCGAGAACTACTCCCGGCACATCGACGGCCGCGAGGCCGGGAGCCCGCCGCACACCCTGCTCGACTACTTCCCCGACGACTTCCTGCTGGTGATCGACGAGTCGCACAACACCGTCCCGCAGATCGGCGGGATGTACGAGGGCGACATGTCCCGCAAGCGCAACCTCGTCGAGCACGGGTTCCGGCTGCCCAGCGCCATGGACAACCGCCCGCTGCGGTGGGAGGAGTTCCTCGGTCGCATCGGCCAGACGGTCTACCTGTCGGCGACCCCGGGCCCCTACGAGCTGGGCCGGTCCGTCGGCGTCGTCGAGCAGATCATCCGGCCTACCGGCCTGCTCGACCCCGAGGTCGTGCTCAAGCCGACGAAGGGGCAGATCGACGATCTCGTCCACGAGATCCGGCTGCGCGCCGAGCGGGACGAACGGGTCCTGGTCACCACGCTGACCAAGAAGATGGCCGAGGACCTCACCGACTACCTGCTCGAGCTCGGCATCCGGGTGCGGTACCTGCACAGCGAGGTGGACACCCTGCGCCGGGTGGAGCTGCTCACCGAACTGCGCCGCGGCGAGTTCGACGTGCTCGTCGGGATCAACCTGCTCCGCGAGGGTCTCGACCTGCCCGAGGTGTCGCTGGTGAGCATCCTCGACGCCGACAAGGAGGGCTTCCTGCGCTCGGACAAGTCACTGATCCAGACGATCGGCCGGGCCGCCCGTAACGTGTCCGGGCAGGTCCACATGTACGCGGATGCGATCACCCCGTCGATGCACCGCGCCATCGACGAGACGAACCGGCGGCGCGAGAAGCAGATCGCCTACAACACCGAACGCGGGCTGGACCCCCAGCCCCTGCGCAAGAAGGTCGTTGACATCCTCGACGACATGGTTCGCGAGTCGGCCGACGGCGAGCTGATCGGCGGCGGCCGGTCGCAGTCCCGCGGCAAGGCCCCGGTTCCGGGGATGAAGTCGCGCGCCGGCAGGGAGGGTGCCGCCGGCCGGTACGCCGCCGAACTCGCCGGCCTGCCCTCCCACGAACTCGCGCAGCTCATCCGCCAGCTCGACGACCAGATGCACGAGGCGGCGAAGGAGCTGCAGTTCGAGCTGGCCGCCCGGCTGCGCGACGAGATCGCCGAGCTGAAGAAGGAGCTGCGTGGCATGGGCGCCGCCGGCGTGCAGTGATGCCGTGAGCGCCGGCCTGCCACGATCAGCCGGCTGGGGCGGCGGTATCCGTGCCGCTGGCGACGGTATCCGTGGCGACGGTCCCGGTCTTGGCTGCGGCCTTGGCGTCGCGGCGGGCCAGCAGGTCCTGCCAGACCTCCTCGATGCGGGCGTCGAGGTCGTCCAGGCTCCCACCGTTGTCCACCACGATGTCGGCGACGGCCCGGCGCTGGGAGTCCGTGGCCTGGTTCGCCATCCGCGCCAGCGCCTGGTCGCGGGGCAGGCCGCGGGCCTCGATGCGGTGCAGTCGCAGCTCCCGCGGCGCCTCGACGACCAGCACCACGTCGTAGGTCCCCTCGGCGTGCACCTCGACGAGCAGCGGGATGTCGTGCACGGCGATCCCGCTCGGTGGCACCTCCCCCATGCGCCGCGCCGTCTCCTCGCGGATCAACGGATGGACGATCGATTCGAGCCGGCCACGGGCGGCGGGATCGGCGAACACGATCCGGCCGAGCGCCTCGCGGTCCAAGCCACCGTCCGCGTTCGCCAGTTCGGTGCCGAACTCCGCCAGGACCGCGGCGAGCCCCGGGGTGTCGGGCGCCACCACGTCCCGGGCGACCTGGTCGGCGTCGATCAGCAGGGCGCCCCGGGCCGCGAGGCGCGCCGACACCGCGCTCTTGCCCGAACCAATGCCACCCGTCAGACCTACTGTGAACACATCGCCGAGTCTGCCAGCTCCCGGAGCCAGCCACCCGACCGGTCCGCCCGTCTGCGCCCTCGCGTACTTGGCAGCTCGCGTACTTGGCAGACTGTGCGGATGGAAGCTGCCCCGGTCGCGCACCGGCTCTGGCCGGTCCTGCTCACCGGCACGCTGCTCAGTCTCGGTGCCCTCGGCCTCGCCCTGGCACCGGCGCTCGCCGATTCAGCGCCGTTGCTGCTCGTCGCGCTGCGACCCACGTGGGCGATCCTGCTGCTGGTCGGCGGCACGGTGCCGTCCGTCCCCGCCCTGCTGATCGCCGCGTTCTTCCGCGGGCTGATCGACGTCGGCTACTTCGGTCTGGCCCGCAACAACATCCGCTCGGTGCTCCTACGGCGCCTCAGCACCGGCCGCGTCGTGGCGGCGCTGTCCCGCCGCGGCACCCAGCGCCCGCTGCTGTGGTTCTGCCTGCTGAACACCAACGCGGCGGTGGACGCGGTGCTCGGCGCCGGCGACGTCCCGCTGCGCCGGTTCCTGCGCTTCCTGGTTCCCGGCTCCCTGCTGTCCTCGGCCCTCTACCTGACGGCGGCGCGTGCCGTGACGCCATGGACGCACGGCGTTGTCACCTGGCTCGACGAGAACATGACCTTCCTGATCCTCGGCAGCCTCACGTTAGCGATCATCCAGCTGGGGGCGCGAACGGTCCTGCGCCGTCGGGGTCGGCTCCGCGCTGCATCCGATTCCCCGCCCGGCTCATCGCCCGGCCCCTCGTCCGGCGGGCATCGCGGCTAAGGCGGTAACGGAACGTTTCCGGCTAACCAGAAGAAGGTGGTGAACCGGCACTCTCTGGACATCCTGCGTCGCAGGTAGCAAGGTCGGTGACTCCGGGGTCATCCGCGGCCGTCGAGGTCCGCGGGAATCCACCCGGCGATCACCTCACGCTACGGAGTCGACGATGCCCTGCCCCCGCCACGCCCTGCCCTGCGCGGTCCCACCCCACGTCCTCGAACGCATTGTCCGCAACGGCACCGAGGAGCAGCGTTCCCGGGCCCTGTCCACCCTGCTCCAGGACACCTCTCATCGCACCATCCGGGTGCACAACGCCCTGATGCACTCGACGCGGCGCGGTGCCGTCCCACCGCGGCTGGCACCCGAGACCGGCCCGCGGCGCACCGTCAGCGACGCGGGCGGTGCCGAGATCCTGCCGGGTGCGGTGGTTCGCGAGGAGGGTGGCGCCGCGATCGACGACACGGCGGTCAACGAGGCCTACGACGGCCTGGGCTCGACGTTCGCGTTCTACTCCGACGTCCTCGGCCGGAGCTCCATCGATGACGAGGGGATGGCTCTGCTCGCCACCGTGCACTACGGCGACCACTACGAGAACGCCTTCTGGAACGGCCGCCAGATGGTGTTCGGCGACGGCGACGGTGAGCTGTTCAAGCGTTTCACGGTGTCACTCGACATCATCGGTCATGAACTGACCGATGGCGTCACCGAGGACGAGGCGGCGCTGATGTATGTGAACCAATCCGGCGCGCTCAACGAGTCGATCAGCGACGTCTTCGGTTCCCTGGTGAAGCAGTACGTCCGCGGCCAGACCGCCGAGCAGGCCGACTGGCTGATCGGCGACGAGCTGCTCACCGACGCCGTCCAAGGCGTCGCGCTGCGGTCGATGAAGGCCCCCGGGACCGCCTACGACGATCCGGTGCTCGGCGACGACATCCAGCCGGACCACATGGACCGCTACGTCCGGATGACCGCCGACAACGGCGGCGTCCACATCAACTCGGGCATCCCGAACAAGGCGTTCTACCTCGCCGCGACGGCTCTTGGTGGATACGCCTGGGAGAAGGCCGGCCACATCTGGTACGAGACCCTGCGCGCACCGCAGATCCGGCCGAACACGACGTTCCGCGCATTCGCCTCGGTGACCGTGCGCCAGGCCGGCCTGCTGTTCGGTGCGGACGCGCGGAAGGCCGTCTCCGAGGCGTGGCAGGCCGTCGGCATCGCCGTCCGCGCATCCGGGTAATTCCGCGCATCCGGGTAATTCGGACCATCACGCCCGGCGGCATCGGACGTCACCGCCCGGAACCACCTTGCCCGCCTTCGCGGCCCGGGCCCGCAGCAGCTCGCGGATGCGCTCCGCCGGCAGCGGAGGCGAGATCGCCTCTCCCTGCAGCAGGTCGCAGCCGAGGTCGACCATCATCGTCAAGGTCCGTTCGTCCTCGATGCCCTCACCGACGACCCGCAACCCCAGGCGATGTCCCAGATCGAGCACGGAACGCACGATCGCGGCGTCGGGCAGGCTCCCCCGGACGTCCGTGACGAACCCCCGGTCGATCTTGACCTCGTCGAACGGCAACGTCTTGAGGATCTCCATCGAGCTGTACCCGGTGCCGAAGTCGTCGAGGGAGAGCGCCACGCCGTGGGAGCGCAGCTGACCCAGCATCGTCGCCGCACGCGCGGGCTGGGTGACCAGGGCGCTCTCGGTGATCTCCAGGGTGAGGACGTCGGGGGCCAGCCGGTGCGCGGCGATCGAGTCCGAGACCACCCGGGGAAGGTCGTCGAGCACCAGCATCCGGGGGGAGAGATTGACCGACACCGGCAGGTGCAGGCCTCCCACGTCCCAGGCGGCACACTGCCGCAGCGCCTCGTCGAGAACCCACCGGGTCAGGTCCGCGATCAGGGGAGACCGCTCGGCGATCGGCAGGAACTCGCCGGGGGGGAGCAGCCCACGGCTCGGGTGCCGCCACCGCAGCAACGCCTCGGCACCGACGATCCCACCGGTCCGAGCCGACTGGACCGGCTGGTAGTACAGAACGAGCTCGTCGCGGCCGATCGCGGCGCGCAACTGGGCGTTCAACGCGATCTCCTCGGGCCGCACCCCGGCGATGCCGGCCTCCCACAGGCCCACGCTCTCCCCGACCCGCTTGGCCCGCAGCAGAGCCGCATCGGCGCAGCTCATCAGGGTGGCCATGGTCGCGCCGTCGCGGGGGGCCACCGCGATGCCCACCGAGGCGTCCACCTCGACGTCGACCCCGCAGACCTGGAAGGGCCCCTGGATCTGGCGGAGGACCTGCCGACCCAGGGTGCGCCGCCGCCCGGCAGCTAGGGCCGCGGGCAGGGGGCCGCGGACGGCCGGCGCGCCCGACGGGCCGAGCGGGACGGGTGAAGCGGATGAGGCGGATGAGGGAGGCGAGGCGGATGAGGGGGGCGGCGCCGGGGTGATCTCGGGTCCGCGGAACACCAGCGCGAACTCGTCCCCGCCGGCCCGACCGACGAACACCGGCCTCGGGGTCAGGGTCGGCAACGTCTCGGCAATCATCCTCAGCAGCTGGTCGCCGCCGAGGTGACCAAGCGCATCGTTGACCTCGTGAAACCGGTTGAGGTCCACCAGGACGAGGACAGCCTCGTTCCTCGCGGCGTTGATCTTCGCAACGGCGGACTGCCCGATTTCCATCGTCCCGCCCCGATTGGCCAGGCGGGTAAGGGGATCGGAACGGTTCTGCAGCAGGCCCTCACGGAACAGGGCCTTCGCCACCGCGCCCACGAGCACGACGGCGGCGATGGTGGAGAACATGGGCGCGGCGGCCTCGGCCAGTCCGTCGTGGGCGATGACGCCGGCGACGACGGCACCGCAGACGGCCGCGGTGCCGGCGACGGCCCAGCCGACGGAGACCAGAGCGGCATAGGCGCACAGCACCGGGAACCAGGTCAGGTAGGTGTCCGCGTTCCGGCCGGGCGCCGCGCTCGCCAGCGCGAAGGCGAGCGCGGCGGCGAGCGAGGCGACGGCGACGGGCGGAATCCAGCGCCCTCTCGGGTTAGCCACCAGCCCGACGACAGTGTTGCCGACCGCGACCACCAGACCCAGCCAGCTTCCCCAGCGCAGATAACCCGGGGAGCCCGGAATGCACCCGGCGAGCAGGAAGAGCACCGCCGCGATCGCAGGGGTGACCACGAGAAAACGCCGACGGCCGGCGAACGTACACCCGCTGATCAAAAACAGCTTCCTCCCGCACTGACCCGCGATGAGCCCGACCGAACGGACCGAGCGGATCAGGCGGGCCGAACGGAGACGAACCGCACCGAGCGGGACGTCGCCCCGGGTGTCGCGGCGACCCCGCATCCGAGAGATCACGGTGCACGACGGCGACAGGACCGGGTCAGGTTTCCTTCCAACATAGCCGTCGATCCGGCGTGACCGACATCACGGCCAGCAGTTTCCTGGCACCGATGCGATTTCACGGCACCGATAAAATTTCACGGCTCGGTACAATTCCTCGACCGATACCGGATACGACGGGAAATCCGGGAAACCAGCGGAATAATTCGGCACAAAAATGACATCCGGGGTACAGAAACGCTCAGCGCCAGAAACGCTCAGCGCCAGGAACGCTCAGCGCCAGGAACGCTCAGCGCCAGGAACGCTCAGCGCCAGGAACGCTCAGTGACAGGAACGCTCAGTGTGCCGCGTCGTCCCAGGTGCGGCCGGCGCCAACGCTCACGTCGAGCGGCACCGACATGGTGTACGCGGAGGTCATCTCGGCCCGGACTAGCCGCTCGATCGCCTCGTACTCGCCGGGCGCGATCTCGAGGACGAGTTCGTCGTGCACCTGGAGCAGCAGCCGGGAGGCGTACCCCCCGGCACGCAACGCCCGGTCGACCCCCAACATCGCAATCTTGATGATGTCCGCGGCGGAACCCTGGATCGGCGCGTTCAACGCCATCCGCTCGGCCATCTGCCGCCGCTGGGAGTTGTCACTGGTCAGATCGGGCAGGTAACGACGGCGGCCGAGGATCGTCTCAGTGTAGCCGTCCTTGCGAGCCCGTTCCACGACCCCACGCAGGAAGTCGCGGACCCCGCCGAACCGGGCGAAGTAGGCGTCCATGTGCTCCCGGGCCTCGTCCGGCGCGATGCCGAGCTGCCCGGCGAGGCCGAACGCGGACAACCCGTAGGCCAGGCCATACGACATCGCCTTGATCCGCCGGCGCAACTCCGGGTCGACCTCGGAGACCGGCAGGCCGAACGCCTCGGCGGCCACGAAGGTGTGCAGGTCCTCGCCGGAGCCGAACGCCTCGATGAGGCCCTCGTCACCCGAGAGATGAGCCATGATCCGCATCTCGATCTGCGAGTAGTCCGCCGTCAGCAGCGTCTCGTAGCCCGCGCCGACGACGAAGGCCCGGCGGATCTGGCGCCCCTCGGCCGTCCGGATCGGGATGTTCTGCAGGTTCGGGTCCGCGGAGGAGAGCCGGCCGGTCGCGGCGATCGTCTGGTTGAACGTGGTGTGGATGCGCCCGGCGTCGTCGATCATGGGGATCAGCGAGTCGACGACCGTCTTGAGGCGGGCCACGTCACGGTGCCGCAGCAGCACCGGCAGGAGTGGATGGTCGGACTGGACCGCCAGCCAGGCGAGGGCGTCGGCGTCCGTGGTGTAACCGGTCTTGATCTTCTTGGTCTTGGGCAGGCCCAGCTCGTCGAAGAGGATCTGCTGCAGCTGCTTGGGGGAGCCCAGGTTGAACGGCCGGCCGACGATCTCGTGGGCCTGCGCGGCGACCGCGCTGACCTCGCCGCCGTAGCGCTTCTGCAGCTCGGCCAGGTGCTCGGAGTCCACGGCGATGCCGGCCCGCTCCATGCCGGCCAGGACCGTGACCAGCGGGAGTTCGATGTCCCGCAGCAGGGTGGCAGCGGAGCGGCGTTCAAGGTCCGCGTCGAGGGCGTCGGCGAGCTCGAGGCAGGCCCGGGCCCGCACGGCGTCCGCGTGCGCCTGGTCGGCCTCGCCGGAGCCGTCGAGGGTCAGCTGCTGGCCGCCCGGGACGGGGTCGGCGGACAGGTCGCGATGCAGGTACCGGGCGACGAGATCGGCCAGGTCGAAGGACCGCTGGCCGGGCAGAGCCAGGTAGGCCGCGAGCGCGGTGTCACTGGTGACGCCGGCGAGCGGCAGGCCGAGCTCGGTCAGGGCCAGCATCGGCCCCTTCACGTCGTGGGCGGCCTTCGGCTGGTTCGGGTCGGCGAGCCAGGCGCCCAGCGCCGCCACGTCCGCGGGGGTGAGCAGCGTCGGGTCGAGCCAGGCCGCGGCACCGCCGGCCGCGGCCAGCGCGAGACCGGCGAGCAGGCCGGTGCCGCGCCCCCAGGTGCCCCGGGCGTGCAGGCCGTTACGGCCGGCTCTGTGGGCGTGCTCGGCGAGCCACCGGGCCACCTCGCCCGGCCCGAGCACGGTCAGCTCGATCTCGAACCCCTCGTCGGCGGGAGGCGGCGCGATCGCGAGGGCCGCGTAGAGCCGCTCCCGCAGCACCCGGAACTGCAGCGTGTCGAACAGCTGGTGGACGGCCTCCCGGTCCCAGGGCCGCATCCGCAGGCCGGCGGGGACGACGTCGAGCGGCACGTCACGGGACAGCTCCGTCAGGGAACGGTTGCGGATGACCTCGGACAGGTGGGCGCGCAGCGACGCCCCGGTCTTCCCGCCGATCTCGTCGGCATGGTCGACCAGTTCGGCCAGCGAGCCAAACTGCTGGATCCACTTGGTGGCGGTCTTCTCCCCCACCCCCGGCACCGACGGCAGGTTGTCGGAGGGATCCCCGCGCAGGGCCGCGAAGTCCGGGTACTGCACCGGGGACAGGCCGTACTTCGCCTGCACTTCGTCGGGGGTGAAGCGGACCATGTCGCTGATGCCCTTGCGGGTCATCAGCACCGTCACCCGCTCGTCGACCAACTGCAGCGTGTCACGGTCACCCGTGACGACCAGCACGTCCATCCCCTCGGCCGCGCCCAGGGTCGCGAGCGTGGCGATCACATCGTCGGCCTCGTATCCCGGCGCGCTGACCCCCGGCACCGCGAGGGCGTCGCACACCTGGTGGATGAGGCTGACCTGGCCGACGAAGTCGGCCGGGGTCTCAGCCCGACCGGCCTTGTACTCGGCGTACTGGGTGTGCCGGAAGGTCGGGGTCGGCAGGTCCCACGCCACGGCGACATGGGTCGGCCGCTCGTCGCGCAGGACGTTGATGAGCATGGAGGTGAATCCGTACACCGCGTTCGTCGGCTGGCCCGTGGTGGTGGAGAAGTTCTCCACCGGCAGCGCGTAGAAGGCGCGGTAGGCCAGCGAGTGCCCGTCAAGCAGCAACAACCGGGGCGTCGCCGGGGTCGGCTTCGCGGGGCTCGATGGCGCGGGACTCGGCGAGGGCGCGGCCGGGCCGGCCGCGGTGGCCACAGTGGCCGTGGTGGCCACAGTGGCGGACGCTGCCGGGCTCCCGGACGGGGACGAGGTGGGGGACGAAGTGGTGACGGACACGCGGCGAGTTTAGGCCGTGGGTCGGACAGTTTCGCCGCGAGCGGGCGGACCGACGCGTCGACCACGTCGCTCCGTCACGTCGCTCCGCCGATCGGTCAGGTCCGCCGATCGGTCAGGTCCGTCCGGTCACGGTTTGACGAGGGTCACGGTTTGACGAGGGAGCTGACCGGGTCGAGCACGGTCCGTTTCCCGGCCCGGACCTCGTACACGTAGACCGTCGAACCCTCGACCTCACCATTCTTCCGGAATCTGATGCGCTTGGTGACCCCGGGAACGTCGACCGAGCCGAACCGGGCGAGCACGGCCTCCCGCATCGCGCCGCTACCGAGCCCGCGCAGCACCTCGATGACGGCGTTCGTGGCGTCATAGGCCTCGCCGGAATAGGTTCCAGGCCGCGCATCGGCGTTGATCGTCTTGTAGTCGGCGACGAACCCCGCCGCCACAGGATCGCTGTTCGGGTCACCGCAAGGGCAGGTCAGCAGCATTCCCTCGGCGTTGCCGGCACCGGCCTGGCGGATGAGCTGGTCGTCGTTCGCGCCGTCGCCGCTGACGACCTTCCCGGTGTACCCCTTGCTGCGCAGCGCCCTGGTCAGCAACGCGAGTTCCGCGTAGTAGCCCGAGTAATACACGGCATCCGGGTTCTCGGCGAGGATCTTCGTGGCCTGGGACGTGTAGTCCTTCGTCGGATTGATGCCGTTGTGGATCACGCGGATTCCTCGGCCGGTCAGGGACTTCTCGAGCGCTCCGGACAAGCCGGTGCCGTATTCGCTCCGGTCGTCGAGAGAGTAGACCTTGTCCACCTTCACAACCTTGGCGAGGTATTCCGCGGCGGCGGATCCCTGCACGGTGTCCGGGGCGATGGCCCGGTAGAAGCTGGTGAACCCGAGATCGGTAAGCGCCGGATTGGTGGCCGACGGGCTGACCGACAGCAGCCCGGCCCTGCTGTAGAGCGGCTCACTCGACTTCGTCGGTCCGGAGAAGACGGGGCCGACGACGCCGATGACCTTCGTATTGTCGATCAGCTTCTGTGCGACGGTGGGCCCCTGCTCGGCCATACCCTGATCGTCCGAGGCGACCAGGCGCAGCCTGAACGGCAGATCCTTGCGCCGGTTCGCCAGCTCGACGGCGGTCAGCACCCCGTCGTAGGCGTTGATGCCAAGCTGCTGGTTGTCGCCGGAGAGCGGCCCCTGAAAGCCGATGACGTATTCCTTTTTCCCGTCGTCACCGGACGCACCACCGCCGCAGCCGGCAAGGACGGCCGCGGCCGTCAGCACACCCACGGATCCGAGGGCCCCCACCGCGTCACGCTCGGTCGGGGCACGCCCCGTCGCCGTCCAGGACCCATCATGACACGCCCTCCCACAGCACATCGCTGCCGCCACCGCCCCCTCGGCGTCAGAACCCGGTCCGCCGCCACCGCATCATTGGCAACCGATCGAAAGCGGATAGTGACGAAAACGTAACCTTCGGAGGAGTGGAAGGGAAGCGCAATGTGAGCGTGTCGTAACTTGAAGGAGGTTTCGCCGGTGGATCCGAAAGCGAACGACCTGATCGGAGAAGCGAACGACCCGGCAGAACCCGCAACGGCCTGGTCGGAGGATGCCGGTCGCCGCAGCCATTGCGGCAGCCGCCGCAGCGTCATCGCCGGTCGGTCAGTTCTCCGTCTTCAACGGGACGAATCTGCCGCCGAGTACCGTGTAAAGCACGACCGTGGGCGATCGGGTGTCCCCCCAGCGGTCGAAGGCGACGGAGCCGGTGATCCCCGCGAACGAGCCGCTCCCGATCGCCGTCACGAGGTCGTGCCTGGTGGCCGCGTCCACGGTCGTCCGGCCCGGCAGCACCGTGGCCGCTGCGCGGATGATCGCCCTGGCGGCGTCGTACGCATAGGCCGCGACCGCGGGGATGGCCTCGGCCCGCCGCAGCTCCAGCTCCGCGGCTGGCTCGTTCACCCCGGACGTGCCGCGGGTACCGGCGGCCGGCGGCCCGTGGGGCCCCTCCTCCAGGCCCGACCCCGACCCCGATGCCGGTGTCAAGATGCCGTGGACCGCACTCGGGGTGGTGGTGGCGCCCCGGCCGGGCGAGGCGGTCTCCGCTGGATCCTCCTGGCTCCGCAGGTCCGCAGGGTCCTCCTGGCCCCGCGGGCCCAGGGTCCCACTCGGCCGCCCACTCGTGCCAGGCGATTCCACGCCGCCCGAGGCCCCTGGACGGGTACTGCCCTCGTCATCCGCCGGTCCCCCGAAGCGGTCGGAGTAGTCCGCGACGAAGGCGCCTGAGGACGGCAGCCGAGTCGGCGGGACCAGCGGACCGATGATCAGGTCGCCGTCGGCCGCCGACCTCGCCTCGTCGGTGTAGCGGGACTCGAGCAACGCGTCCGAACCGAGTACCTGGATCGACGTTCCCGCGTCGGCGAGCCGGGCCCGCAGTTTCCCGGCGAAGGCCGCACCCGTCGAGACATAGACCAGATCGGGGGCGTCCTCCTCAATCGCCCGCGCGGTGCCGGCGATCTCGGATCCATCCGTCTCGTCCCCCCGGACCTGGTATACCGATGTCACCGACGCGCCGAGGGCGGCGGCGCGCGCCGCGAAGCGGGCGCCCAGGGTCGTGCCGTATCTCGGTTCGCCGTCGACGACGGCGATACGCTTGCGGCCGAGCGTCCTGACAGCGTACTCGGCGGCGACCCGGGCCTGGCGCTCGTCCGTTCCGGCCAGGCGGAAGTAGAACGGGAAGGGCCGGGTGCGCGGCCGGGAACCGGAATCGGTCAGTGTCGGGTCCGCGTTCGACGGGGAGACGACGGGGATGCCCGCGGCGCTCAGCGTGGGCAAGGACACCTTCGCGACGAGTGAGCTCAGCGGCCCGACCACGCCGATGACCTGATCGTTCGCCACGAAGGCGTCCACGGCCTGCGCTCCCCCGTCCGGACGGGACAAGTCATCGTGGGCGGACAGCTCGATGCGCCAGCCCGGGATGGCCCCGGACTTGTTGGCCTCGTCGACCGCGAGCGTGACGGCGTTGCGCGCGCTCACCCCGTCCGTGGAGAGATCCCCGGACAGCGGCGCCATCACACCGAGGGTGGCGACCCGGATGACGCCAGCGCCGCCGTCGGCGTCATCGCCGGCGCCAAGGCTGGCGGCCAGCGTGAACCCCAGGACCGAGGGCACCGCGAGGATCAGGACGGCGAGAGCCGCGAGCGCCGCGCGCCCGCGACCGGTGCGCGATCTGGCCCGGGTCCACCGCCCGATCGAACCGGCCATCGACGCGAGAGACGCCCGCGACGAATCGCTCACCCGGCTTCCGGGATCACGGACACGGAGGTCACGAGCCCGGCAACGCCTCACCCGACAGCACGGCCTCGGCGACCGCCCGCATCGTCCGGCGCTGGTTCATCGAGGTGCGCTGAATCCAGCGGAAGGCATCCGGCTCGGTCATGCCGTGCTCGGTCTGCAACACGCCCTTGGCCCGCTCGATGATCTTCCTAGCCTCCAGGCGCCCCTGCAGGTCCTCCACCTCGGCCTCGAGGCTCACGATCTCGGTGAACCGGCTCATCGCCATCTCGATCGTGGGCAGCAGGTCCTTCTTCTGGAACGGCTTGACCACGTAGGCCATGGCGCCGGCCTCACGGGCACGTTCCACCAGCTCCCGCTGGCTGAAGGCGGTGAGGATGACGACGGGAGCGATACGGTCTTTCGCGATCTTCGCGCCGGCCTCGATGCCGTCCATCCTCGGCATCTTCACATCGAGGATGCACAGGTCGGGGCGGAGCTTGCCGGCGAGGTTGACGGCCATCTCGCCGTCGCCCGCCTCCCCGACCACCTCGTAGCCCTCCTCCTGGAGCATCTCCCTGAGGTCGAGCCGGATCAGCGCTTCGTCCTCGGCGATCAGAACCCGGCGCGGGTTCGAGGAGGGTTGGCTCATCGAGTCGGACTCCTGGTCTCGGAGGTGCGTCCCTAGTGTGACAGGACGGACGATCGGGGTGGCCGTCCCGCCCCGGGCACGGAGGGCTGGAGGTCGAAACGCACCCTACCCGGATAGAGTCTTCAAGGAGAGGTTCCGGCCAGGTTCGACGGCGATCTCCTCGCCCTCGTCCCGCCCGGTTCCTCCGCCCGTTCCACTTGCCCCAACTCGCCCCTGTTACGTCTGATCCAACACGCTCCACCCGCCGGCCCCGGTACTCCAACGGCAGAGAGACGGTGCTCAAACCACCGACAGTGTGGGTTCGAATCCCACCCGGGGTACGTACAGCATCTACGCGCCGTGGATGCCCAGTGGCTGCCGGGGACGGCCCGGGGGCGGCGGCCGTCACTCCCGCCAGATGAGCGACCTTGTCGAGGTCTGCCACCGGAATCTTGATCATCATGTGCACCTCCTGCCTTTCGTGATCGAGGTGGACGGTGAGCTGAGTGCTTTCGTAGAGGCGTCGCTGCAACGCTTCCGGCGCCTGGCGGAGCTTGAGGTGCAGCTCCGGGAGGGCGCCGAGGAGCGCGAGGCTGTCTTGGCCTGGCCGGTCGGGCTCGGTTTCGTCCGCCGCTTCGAGATCCTTGATCTTTCCGAGGGCGGTCTTACGCTCTGCGTCGAGCTGGTTGTAGCTACTGCGCAGTCCCTGGGTGAACGGGTCGTCGGGGTCGCCGTCCTGCGCCTGGCGGAGCAGGTTGCCCTGCCTGCGATCAAGTTCGTCGATCTTCTTCTGGAGCCGGCCTCGCTCGGCTGCTCGTTCCCGCTCGGCTCGGTCGTCGTAGGTCGCGAGTTCGGCGCTCAGGAGGGCGATCCTGTCGCGCCCGAAGACGCGTTCGGCGTAGAAGTCGGCGATCGCGGCTTCAAGGACGTCTTCGCGGATACGGACGCTCTTGGGGTGTCCGGCGAACTTGTCGTCACGGCCCCGGTTGTTCGCTCGGGGCCAGCACTTGTACCAGACAGGTGCGCTGGGATCGCGGACGGTTCCGAACATCCGCCGCCCGCAGGTGCAGTGGATCATGCCCCGGAACACATAGGTCCGTTTGGTCGCGGGGTGGCGGTTGAGTTCGTTGTGCTCGCGGGAGCCGCGTCGGGTCTGCCGGTTGGCGTTGAACTCGTCGTACATCCACTTCGGGATCAGGGGTTCGTGGACAGGTTCGGATGACCACACCCACTTCTCCGGCCCGTTGACCGCCCCATGTCGGGACCGGGTCGCCCGCCGGTTGAATACCTGATAGCCGGTGTATTTCGGGTTACGCAGCAGATCGGCCACCGTGGACTTCGACCATGCCCCTCGTGCCCGGCGGGCCCCGCCAGGCGGCTCGGGTGGGGGGTAGCGCTCCAGGTCGGCGTTGAGCTGCTCGGCGATCTCGCCATAGCCGAGCTTGCGGTAGTAGCGCCAGTGCGCGATCTGCGTGACTGTCTCCCCGCGTGCCCCGTCGGGTTCGAGGCGGGTCTTGGTCGCACCCCGGTCGGCTTTTATCGAGTTCGGATGCCGATAGTTCTTCGGCCGGTAACCGTAGGGCGGTTTGCCGATGTTCCAGCCGTCGCGGACATGGGTGCACAGCCCACCCCAGCTACTCTCGAGGGTGTTCCAGACCTCGTACTCGGCGACCGACTGGTTGATCCGCCGCTGCAGGATCGCGGAGGCCCGCGGCCCGTCGACCTTGATCGGTTCGTTCCACGCCAGCAGCGCAACGCCGGTCTGTTCGAGCCGGCGTTCGATCGCAAGGTTCTCGTACATCCGCCGGGTGATCCGCGACATCGACTCGCAGATCACCGCATCGAACCGGCAGTTCGGATGATCCGCCTCGGCCAGCAGGTCGTCGATGCCACCGTCGCGGGGAATCGGGATGTCGAACCGGGACACGTCGGCCCCGTGGCCGCGCTGATCGAGTTCCTTGCGGCCCGACTCCACGTCGTAGAAGTGCGCGACGATCACCCACGACTCCGGCAGCGCGGACTTCGCCCGGTCCAGCTGGCGGATCAACGACTGGCGGGGGTCCTGCTACTCCTCGGTCGAGGTCCGCCCGGCGAACGCGACCCGGATCTCCCGATCCAACCCCGCCAGCGGCAACGCGAACGGCGACACCGCCAGATCCGACAACCCGCGCAGCGCCGGATCCGCCGCCCAGCTCGCCGGCCCGGGTCCCGGACGGTCCCGTCCGGCCCTCCGGGACGGTCGTCCAGGATCGTTCATGCTGCCTCCTCATCTGATCCACGGTTGCCGGTGGCCTCGCCAGCGTCCCAAAGCAGCAGGTCCCGGATCGCACCCACGAACTCCGCCCGAAGCCGGGCGGCCCCGGGCCGCTGATCGTCTCGATCTCGCCGTGAAACACCCACCGCCGGCCCGGCCGTCCCCGCCCGCCTTCCGAAGGGGGTCGCAGCGCGACGACTCCCTCGTTCTCCGCCTCCGTCCTCTTCCCCATTGACCCGTGGGGATTTTCTGCCGCCGGGACGCCGTCCACGGCGGAGGGCTGTCCGATCTGGCCAGGGTGGCCAGTGTCGCGCCGGGCGATTGGCGGCTCGCCGCCATCGGTGTCCGGGTTGTCGAGGGGAGCGGGGGTGCCGGCAGCCGTCACAGAGCCTCCAGACGTCGCAGGAAAGGACGAGGCAGAGGCAGAGGCAGAGGCAGAGGCAGAGGAGGCCAGGATCGGGCAGCCGCTCCCAGCAGGGCACGGGGCAGTATCCGGCTCATCGACAACAAAGGTAACACCCGGACGGGCCAGAAGGGAACCCAACAAGCACGGAAAATACTCCGATCCGGGAATGGATCGCGGGCACAGGACCGCTCCGACCGAGTCTGGATTCCCGTCAACGACGGAGGCGGAGAACTGACCGGGAAAAGGTCCGGGTCCGGACCCGGACTCACCTCCCAAGTCCTTTCCTGCGGGCGACGAATCGACCGGCGTCCGGACCGGTACTGAGGGCGAGGGGACGGGGAGCGGGCCCTCTGGCTGCGGTGCCGCAGGCGATGTCGGGCGCATGGGGGGCGACAGGTAGGGAGAGTCGGGACGGTCCGGGTGAACGTTGGCCGGGTCGGTCACGAGGCGGTCCTCCTTCCGCGCGGCACGGAACGCCGCTATAGAGGAATCCTGTTTTTGGCCCCATTTTTGCCAGTCGATCTTCAGAGTTGTTCGAGCGTTGTTCAATCGATCGCGAGGCCTGCGGGGGCAATGGAGCGCATGGAGGCGTCATTTCCATGGCACGGATAGTAAAAATGGGGCCCACCCACCGGGGGACCAGGTTGAAAGATCGAAATATACCGTGACGTGCATTCACGGTGAAAAAATAGTGCGCATGAACTAGTCCGATAGTGCGATGATCACCAGACGTGGCGACCAGCCCGGTCCGAAGATCGCCTGCGCGGCTCGCCGTCGCCGCCCAGCCGCCGCCCGCGTGGCGACCGCCGAGGGGCCTGCGACGATCATCGCGCATCGCGCGTGGGCAGTAGGTAGGCCGCCAAGCGGACAGGTCCACCACGCTGGCGCGCGATCCGCGCGACGGCCGACGTTTTGGGGTCAGCCCAGGGTCAGGGACGCTGGGACGGCGACGGTGATCAGCGTGTAGCAGCCGCAGGCGATCTCCAGCACAGCGTGAGCGCCAAACCAGGTGTCAATCGCTCGCGTGGATACAAGGAGAACTTCTCATCGGACATAGCGCGGAGCCCTTTCCGGGTGCCACGAATTCGGATGGGCCTCAGCGAACCACATCGAGCCCAGCGAAAAGCCAGCACGATCTTCCGCGCCACGCCCAACAAAGATCACTGGCAGCCAGCAACGGCACAGCGGATCCATCCAGACAAGCTCGTTCGCCCGGCGACGGGCCGCCACCAGCGGCACACTCCAACCTGCCCAGCAGTCCTCTGACCTGTGATGC
>NZ_CDWTNB010000012.1:0-48146 GCF_977947065.1 Frankia sp. CgJB1 | reverse complement strand
TGGCGATGGACCCTGATGATCCGGGTACTGGCTGCGATCCCACCCGGCCGCTGGACCAGTTACTCCGACGTCGCGGAGGTGATCGGGTCCCACGCCGTCGCGGTAGGAGCCAAGCTGGCCAGTGCCCGGATCTCCAACGCCCACCGCGTCCTGCTCCTGAACGGTTCCATCTCCCCGGACTTCCGCTGGCCCGATCCGGAACGCACCGACGATCCACGGGAGATCCTGGCCGCCGAGGGTGTCATTCTCAGCAGGTCGGGCCGGGCACTGGCCCGCCAACGCATGACCGCCGCCGAACTCGCCGCCGCCGCCGAACTCGAAGCCCCGGAAGAGAGCCAGGGAGCCGCCGCCGGAACCAAGGAACGTCTGTTGGCCGCCCCGGCCGCCCGGTCCGCCGTGGGGCTCGCGGTCAGCCTGTGGCCATCAGAGCGGCGTGCGGCGGCGCCCACGGACGATGCGAACTCCGGCCTCTCCTACCAGGACCGGGTCCGGGGCTGCCTGCTGGGCGGGGCGTTGGGAGACGCGCTCGGTGCGGCAATCGAATTCCAGTCGCTTGACGAGATCCGACGGGAGTACGGGACGGCGGGGGTCATCGGCCTCACGGCCGCCTACGGGGTACACGCTCCGTTTACAGATGACACCCAGATGACGCTGTTTACCGTGGAGGGTCTGATCCGGGCCTCGGTCCGCAGCCGCTCCCGGGGCATCGCCGATCCGCCCGCGGTGCTGTGGCGCGCCTACCAGCGTTGGCTCACGACGCAGCGGCGGACCGGTCCGGCCGCCGGGGAGATGGACGGCTGGTTGGCGGCGCAGCAGCTGATGTATGCCCGGCGCGCTCCGGGAAACGCCTGCCTGTCCGGGCTGGGGCGCCCCGAGACGGGCACGCTCGCGCGGCCGGCGAACCCCGACAGCAAGGGGTGCGGGGCGGTGATGCGCTCGGCCCCGTTCGGGCTGCTCCGGCGGGGCCCGGAAACCTCCTTTGACCATGCGGTCGAATGCGCCGTGTTCACCCACGGTCATCCCTCCGGGTACCTCGCCGCAGGCGCGTTCGCGTGGATCGTCGCCGCGATGGTGGACGGCGCGAGCATCACCCAGGCCACCGCATCGGCCCTCGGCCGCCTGTCGGCCGAACGCGACGGCAAGGAAGTGGCCAGAGCTCTGCGGGCGGCTCTCGGAACGGCAGCGGACGGTGCGCCCACAGCGGAACGCGTGGAATCGCTGGGCGCCGGCTGGGTCGCCGAGGAGGCGCTGGCGATCGCGGTGTACTGCGCGGTGGCGGCGCCCGACGATCCGCAGACGGCGCTGCTCGCGGCGGTCAACCACTCCGGCGACAGCGACTCGACCGGCGCGATCTGCGGGAACCTCGTTGGCGCCGCCCTGGGTGAGCCGGCACTGCCGGCAGCCTGGCTGAAGGAGCTGGCGGGCTATGAGCTGGTCGGGCAGGTCGCGGACGATCTGGTAACCGAGATCGAGAACACCGCGACCGTCTCCGACGCCTCCGGCGCGGCCACCCCGGCCTGGTCCACCCGCTACCCCGGGAGCTGAGCTCACGCACATCAGATCTCCCATCGGTTCGAGCCGTGCCGGCGCTCCGTGGTGCTTCCGGCTCACCTGCTCGGGGGGACGTTAACCCGACCGTCCCCCTGCCGAAGGTCCCTTTCGGCCACCCGGGACGGCGAGGTGAACTGGGCGGCGAGGTGAGTTACATGAAGGTGCGGACAACAACGGGCCGGCGATGGATCGGGGCGGTGGCGCTGCTGGCGGGCGCGCTGCTCGTGCTGCTGGGATGTGGCGGCGGTACCGGTGGCGGCGGCTCCACCGACATCACCACGTCGAAGCCATCGGTGTCCGGCACCTCGCCGGCGCCTTCTCCGTCCGTGTCCTCCCGCTCGCCGGGTGGACCGGTGGTGACGTCGCCTTCCACAACCGCGACGCCGCGGGAGCCGGTCTGGTCGAGCGAACCGCGCCGCGTCGAGCATCCGCTGTACGGTAACGCGACGGTCGTCGCAGTGCGCAGCGCGCACAACGTCGCCGGCGGGATGGCTTTCGATCGGCTGACGATCGAGCTCCAAGGGCAGATCCCTGGCTACGAGGTGCGTTACGTGGCCGAGGTGCTGTCGCCAGGCGAGGGCGTTGCGGTCCCGCTCCGGGGGCAGGCGTTCCTGGAGGTGGTGTTGTTCCCGGCCGTGGCCCACGATGAGACCGGCAGGTCGACGCTGCGCACACCGCAGGCCGGCGGCGGGCTTCCCGCGCTTGTCCAGTATCGGATGACCGGCGACTACGAGGGATACGTCCATTTCGGCCTGGGGGTCGACGATCGGGTCGGCTTCCGGGTGCTCGAACTGTCGAACCCGTCGCGTGTGGTGATCGACCTCGCCGCCTGAGGTCTGCCGGTGAGGTCTGCCGGCCGGCCTCGGCCCGTGACCTGTCGCGCTTCCCTGGCGCGGGCAGTTCCCTCGCGGGCAGTTCCCTCTTTGCCGTCGCCGGTCATCGAGCCACACCGCGCCGCACCCCGAAAACCCAGCACAACATCATGATCAACTTAGGCTGCCCGGCACTGGCCCGGGAACGGCCCGTTCGGCATCGGGGGTCAGGACCTTCCGCACCCGCTGTCAGGACTGGCGCGATATGGGGTGCTTGGCCTCGGCAGAGAAACATACGTGCCGGTCGGGGCACGTCGGAAGGCGTGCCCGCCCTGTGGAGACCGGGAGGCTGTCGTGACGTACGTCCCACCTGGAAAACCAGGCAGTATCGTCCATGTTACGGACCGGTACGAGAACTTCATCGGCGGAAAGTGGCTGCCGCCGCGGGCCGGTAAATATTCGACCAACCTTAGCCCGACCACGGCGCAGCCGATCTGTGAAATACCGCGGTCGGCGGCGGAAGATGTCGAGGACGCCCTGGACGCGGCGCACGCCGCCGCCGGCTCCTGGGCCGCCGCGTCCCCGGCGGAGCGGGCCGAGGTGCTGACCGCGGTGGCGGATGCGATCGACGCCAACCGGGAGATGCTCGCGGTCACGGAGAGCTGGGAGAACGGCAAGCCGGTGCGGGAGACGCTGGCTGCCGACATCCCGCTGGCCGCCGACCACTTCCGGTACTTCGCCGCGGCGGCGCGCACCCTGGAGGGGTCGATCTCCGAGATCGACGGCAAGACCTACGCCTATCACTTCCACGAGCCGCTCGGGGTGGTCGGGCAGATCATCCCCTTCAACTTCCCGCTGCTGATGGCGGCGTGGAAGCTGGCGCCCGCGCTGGCCGCGGGTAACTGCTCGGTGATCAAGCCGGCGTCACCGACGCCGTGGTCGATCCTCAAGCTCGCCGAGGTGATTCAGGACGTCATCCCGCCCGGCATCGTCAACATCGTCAACGGGCCCGGCGCCGAGGTCGGCAGGGCCCTGGCCACCAGCCCGAAGATCGCGAAGATCGGCTTCACCGGTGAGACCACGACCGGCCGGCTGATGATGCAGTACGCGGCGCAGAACATCATCCCGGTCACCCTGGAGCTGGGCGGGAAGTCCCCGAACATCTTCTTCGAGGACGTCCTGGCCGCCGACGACGCCTATCTGAACAAGGCGGTCGAGGGGCTGGTGCTGTATGCGTTCAACAAGGGCGAGGTGTGCACCTGCCCGTCCCGGGCGCTGATCCAGGAGTCGATCTACGACGAGTTCATGGCGCAGGCGCTGGAACGGGTCGGCCTGATCCAGCAGGGCAACCCGTTGGACCCGGCGACGATGCTGGGCCCGCAGGTCTCCGCGCAGCAGCTGTCAAAGATCGGCTCCTACGTGGACATCGGCCTGGCTGAGGGCGCCGACCTGCTGGCCGGTGGGCGCCGGACGCAGCTGGCCGGAGAGTTCGCGAACGGCTACTTCTTCGAGCCGACGCTGCTGAAGGGCCACAACAAGATGCGGGTCTTCCAGGAGGAGATCTTCGGCCCGGTGCTGGCTGTCACCACCTTCAAGGACGAGGCCGAGGCGTTGGCCATCGCCAACGACACGCCTTACGGGCTCGGTGCCGGCGTGTGGACGCGGGACGGTGCCCGCCAGTTCCGGATGGGCCGGGGCATCAAGGCCGGCCGGGTCTGGGTCAACTGCTACCACCAGTATCCGGCGGGCGCGGCGTTCGGCGGATACAAGGTGTCCGGCATCGGCCGCGAAAACCACCGGATGATGCTGGAGCACTACAGCCAGACCAAGAACATGCTGGTCAGCTACGACGAGAACGCGCTCGGCCTATTCTAGGGTCTCGGATTCCAGGGTTTCAGATTCCAGGGTTTCGGAGTCCATTGGCATTTCCCACCGATAATTCCCCTGACTGGAGGATGTTATGAAGGCAGCAGTTGTCACCGATTTCCGGGCACCGTTGCGTATCGAGGACCGGGACGTCCCGGTGCCGGGGCCGGGGCAGATCCTGGTGCGGATGGAGGCCAGCGGCCTGTGCCACACCGACATCCACGCGGCGCGCGGTGACTGGCCGGTGAAGCCGACTCCCCCGTTCGTCCCGGGTCACGAGGGCGTCGGCGTGGTCGAGGCGGTGGGCGCCGGGGTGACCGGGCGCGCGACCGGCGACCGGGTCGCGATCCCGTGGCTCGGTCATGCCTGCGGGCGCTGCCGCTACTGCGTCGGCGGCTGGGAGACGCTGTGCGAGAGCCAGCGCAACAGCGGCTACTCGATCGACGGTGCGTTCGCCGAGTACGCGGTGGCCGACGCGGACTACGCGGTGCCGGTGCCCGGTGATGTGCCGTCGTTCGACGCCGCACCGCTGACCTGCGCCGGCGTGACCACCTACAAGGCCGTCAAGATAGCCGGGGTGACCCCGGCCGAGACGGTGGCCGTGTTCGGCATCGGCGGGCTGGGCCACCTGGCGTTGCAGTACGCCCGCATCGCGGGTGGTTTCACCGTCGGGGTCGACGTCACCGAGGCCAAGCTGGAGCTGGCCACCGAACTGGGCGCCGACCACGTGGTGAACGCGCGGACCGCCGACCCGGTCGAGGCCATCCAGCGGCTGGGCGGCGCCGACGTGGCGGTCGCGCTCGCCGCGTCGCCCCGTTCGTTCGAGCAGGCGTTCGCATCGCTGCGGCGCGGCGGCCGGCTGGTCTGCGTGGCCCTGCCGGCGGATGGCACGATGTCCATCCCGATCTTCGACACGGTCCTGAAGGGGATCACGGTCAAGGGATCGATCGTCGGCACCCGCAACGATCTGGCCGAGGTGTTCCGGCTGCACGCGGCCGGCCGGACCAGGGTGATCGCTTCCGGCCGGAAGTTGGACGACGTCAACGCCTGCATGGACGAGGTCCTGGACAGCAGGGTCCCGGCCCGGCTGGTGTTCGAGTTCTGATCTGGCCCGTTCCGACCCGGCCCGCACGGCCATCGGTCCTCATCCCCGCCCCAACGGGGAAGAGAACACGAGGAGAATCCCGAAAGGGGGAAAGACCATGAGTCCGCTTACTGTGGGCGTGGCCATGGAGACCGCGCCCGGCGAGCGTCGGGTGGCCATGGTTCCGGAAGTCGTGGGCCGATTGGTCGGCTCCGGTCTCGACGTGCTCGTCGAGACCGGAGCCGGACGTGGCGCGTGGTTTCCCGACGGCGCCTATGCCGAGGCCGGCGCCACCGTCGTCGCGCGGCGCGACCTGTTCGCGCGGGCAGACGTGGTGGTGTCGGTCAGCCTCCCGGACCCGCAGACGCGCGCGTTGCTGCGCGGCGGGCAGACCCTGGTAGGGCTGCTGGTGCCGTTGCTGCAGCCGCAGGTGATGGCGCAGCTGGCCGGGGCGGGGGTGACCACGGTGAGCCTCGACGGGCTGCCGCGGACGCTGAGCCGGGCCCAGTCCATGGACGCGCTGACCTCTCAGGCGAATGTGGCCGGGTACAAGGCGGTGCTGGTCGCCGCCGACGCCTACCCGCGTTATTTCCCGCTGCTGATGACGGCGGCCGGTACGGCCCGGCCCGCCGAGGTGCTGGTGCTCGGCGCGGGCGTGGCCGGGCTGGCCGCGATCGGCACGGCCCACCGGCTCGGCGCGGTCGTCCGCGGTTATGACATCCGCCCGGAGGCGCGGGGCGAGGTGACCTCGCTCGGTGCGAGTTTCCTCGACCTGGGTGGGCCCGACCTGGGTGAGCCCGATCTGGGCGGGGTGGCCGGCGGAGCGAGTCAGGGTGGCTATGCCCGGGCGCTGACCGCCGAGGAACTGGCGGGCCAGCAGGAAGCGCTGGCTGCCGCCGTCGCCCGCCACGACGTCGTCATCACCACCGCTCAGGTTCCCGGCCGCCGGCCACCGCTGCTCGTGACGGAGGAGGCGGTCAAAACGATGCGGCCCGGGTCGGTCGTCGTGGATCTCGCCGCGAGCCCCCTCGGGGGCAATGTGGAGATCTCCGTGCCGGATGAGACGGTGGTCACCGCGGGTGGCGTCACCGTGATCGGCGCCGGCAACCTGCCGGCCCTGATGCCGGCCGCGGCGTCGGCCGCCTATGCCCGCAACGTTGCCGCGTTGCTGGGCCATCTGGTCCACGACGGCGCGCTCACCATCGACACCGCCGACGAGATTCAGGCCGGGGTCGTCATCACCCACGCCGGCCGGGTCGTCCACCCCGCCACCGCCGCCCTGCTGGCCGGCGGCTCCGCGGAAAGCCAGTCTGGAGCGTGAGGACATGACCGAGACGTTGGTCACCAACCTGACCGTCCTCGTCCTGAGCCTGCTGGTCGGGTTCGAGGTCATCAGCAAGGTGCCGTCCACCTTGCATACACCGTTGATGTCCGGCGCGAACGCGATCCACGGCATCGTCGTCGTCGGCGCGATGCTGGTCACCGCGACGGCGCACACCCCGCTGGGCTACGTCCTGGTGTTCTTCGCCGCCGCGTTCGCCGCGATGAACGTGGTGGGCGGCTACGTGGTGACGGACCGGATGCTGGAGATGTTCCACCGGCGCCCGGCCGCGGAGCGAAGCCGGCTCGCGGAGCGGAACCAGCCGGCAAGGGGGAACCAGCCGGCAGGGGGGAGTGAGCGGTCATGAGCGGCTCGGACACGGCGATCCGCCTGCTGTTCCTGGCCGCGGCGAGCTGCTTCGTCCTCGGCCTGCACCTGATGAACTCGCCCGCGACTGCCCGCCGGGGCAACCAGCTGTCCGCGGCCGGGATGGTGGCGGCCGTCGGGAGCGCCGTCGGGCTGCTGGCCCGGGACGGCGTCATCACCGCTACCGGCCTCATCGTCCTGATCATCGGTGTGCTCCTGGGATCCGGCGCCGGCCTGTACGCGGCGCGGACCGTGCGGATGACCGCGATGCCGCAGCTGGTCAGCGTGTTCAACGCGGTCGGCGGCGGCGCGGCGGCGCTCGTCGCGTTCGCCGAGGTGGTGCGGTTGGGCGGCGCGGCCGGGCTGGCCGGGGCCTCCGGTCAGACCACCGTGACCGTCGGCCTCGACGCCGTCATCGGCGCGGTGACCTTCTCCGGCTCGCTGGTGGCCGCCGGCAAGCTGCAGGGCCTGATCAGTGGCGCGCCGGTGCTGTTCCGCGGCGCCCGACTGCTGAACGCCGCGCTGGCCGCGGTCGCCGTGACCGGCGTGGCGGCGATCGTCACTGGTCACGGTGGGACGATCGCGCTGTCGATCGTCGCGGCCGCCGCGCTGGGCTTAGGCGTGACGATGGTGCTGCCGATCGGCGGCGCGGACATGCCGGTGGTGATCTCGTTGCTGAACGCGTTCACCGGGACGGCCGTGGCGATGGCCGGTTTCGTGCTCGACAGCACCGTTCTCGTTATCGCGGGCGCGCTGGTGGGGGCGTCCGGCACCATCCTCACCGTGCTGATGGCCGAGGCGATGAACCGGTCGATCCCGGCCATCATCGTCGGTGGTTTCGGCACCGCGGACTCGACCGGAAATGCCGGCGCGGCGGCCGCGGCCCCCGTGCGGTCGGTCGCGGCGGACGACGCGGCCCTGCAGCTGGCGTACGCGTCGAAGGTCATTATCGTGCCCGGCTACGGGCTTGCGGCGGCGCGGGCCCAGCATGAAGTCGTCGAGCTCGCCGACCTGCTCACGCAGCACGGGGTGGACGTCTGCTACGCGATCCACCCGGTCGCCGGCAGAATGCCGGGCCACATGAACGTGCTGCTGGCCGAGGCGCACGTTCCCTATCCGCAGATGAAGGAACTGGCCGAGGTCAACCCCGAGTTCGCGCAGGCCGATGTCGCCCTGGTCGTCGGCGCCAACGACGTGACCAACCCGGCGGCCCGCCGTCCCGGCAACGCGATCTCCGGTATGCCGATCCTCGACGTCGACCAGGCGAAGAGCGTCATCGTCATCAAACGCTCCATGGGCCACGGCTACGCCGGCATCGACAACGAGCTGTACACCGACCCGAAGACCGGAATGCTCTTCAACGACGCGAAAGCCGGCCTGAGCGCGCTCACCGCCGCCATGAAGACACTCGTGCACTGACCTCCCCGGCGGTCCGTCCTCCCCGGCGGTCCGATGATGCTGCTCGGTCTCTTGGCAGATGGTTCACCAGGCCGTACCCTGAGCGATCCTGGCTGCACGTGGGGGCCTGCCCGACGCGACGGAAGGTGTAAGCGGCGCTGACGCTCGCAGGATCGGGACCACCTATCGGGTCCTGGACACCCACCCGGATAAGCGCCGGGCCGGCACTACGCTCCGGTCGGCGGTGGGGATTCCTGGAAGGGCCGCTTCGGAGCAACCGGCGGAGAAACCCGGGGCGAACCGGCGGGGGGACGAGGAGTGGCGAGCGCGGGAACGGCGCAGGGTGCGGGAACGGCGCCGGATGAGGCACCGATGACCGCGAAGACGATTCCGATCCGGTTCGCCGACGGCGCCGGGGTGGTCGACGTCGCCGAGTCGTTGTCCACCCTGAAGGGGGACGGCCGGTGCCTCTGGCTCGCCGGTGACGAGACGGTCACGATCGAACGGACGACCCTGTCGCCGGCCGGCGACGGCTTCGCCGATCACGTCAGCTTCTCCGTCGCGGACCTCCTTCCCCTGCCGGAGGAGCCCGCGGACGACGGCACCCAGCTCGAGATCGACCTCGAGGGCATGGACCGGCATGGCGACTATCTGTGGTTCGTCGGGTCGCACAGCCTGGCCCGCAAGCGGGTCCGGCCCCAGCACGCGACCGAGCAGGCCCTGGCCCGGCTGGCGAAGGTGAGCAGCAACGCCAACCGCTACCTGCTCGGGCGCATCCCGGTGGTGCGGGTCGGCGGCCTGCCGACCCTGGTCGCGAGCGCACCCGACTCGGCCTCGCCCGGCGGCGGCAGGCTGACCGCGGCGGCGCTCGGACTGTCCAAGCCCACCCGGTTGACGAAGGCGCTCAAGGACGACGACCATCTCGGCCGCTTCCTCAAGATCCCGAGCAAGGACAACGGGCTGGACGTCGAGGGCCTGGCCGTCGTCGGTGAACGGATCTACCTGGGGCTGCGGGGGCCGGTGCTGCGGGGCTGGGCCGTGGTCCTGGAACTGCGTCTCACCGAGGGAGACGGCCAGGACCTCCTCCTCGCGCCGATCGACGGGGACGGCCGGTATCGCAAGCACTTCCTCGACCTCGACGGGCTGGGGGTGCGCGACCTCCTCGCCTCCGGCGATGACCTCCTGCTCCTCGCCGGCCCGACGATGGACCTCGACGGCCCGGTGCGGATCTACCGCTGGCGCGGGGCCGCGCAGGCCCCCACGAGCGTCGTGGTCACCGACGAGGCGATCGAGCGCATCCTGGACCTGCCCGTCGGCGAGGGCGACGACCATCCGGAGGGGATCGCCCTGATGCCCGGCGACCCGTCATCGCTCCTTGTCGTCCACGACAGCCCGGCCGCACGCCGGCGCCCGCACCGTCACGAGATCCTCGCCGACGTCGTCCCGCTGCCGCCGGGCTGAACGTCACGCACCCGCGGTGGGACCTTGCGTGACGGAAACGGGGGACGGATCGGAGACCGGACGGGAAAACCTCTGGACGGTCGGGCGATCCGCCGGAGAATAGCCGCGGAGGATATGCCCACGGGATGACGTTCCGTCCTGCTCATCGCTGCCGCTCGCCGCCGCCGCTCGCCGCCGCTCAAGGGACGCACGTGTACGACGAGGTCGACCTGGACGCCATCACCACCAACGCGGATTTCGGCCGTGCACTGACCATCGTGCGCGAGCGCGCGGGGTTGAGCGTGCGGGAGGTGGCGCGCGCCGTCAACGTGCCGGCCAGCACGGTCGGCGGTTACTTCGGTGGCTCCCATCTCCCCGGCCTCAGGTCGGCGAACCTCGTCGAGAACATGCTGCGGGCCTGCCGGGTGGACGACCCCGACGAGATCCGCCACTGGGTCGAGACGTGGCGTCGGGTCCGGCGCGGAACTCACGGTCGCGGAGCTCACGGTCACGGGGACCATGGCGGCGACCGGATCGGCACCGGACAGGACCCGTCGACGGCGGTCACGATCAGGCCGCCGGTCCAGCGGCTCACCCACCTGCCCGCGATCCGCGGTCGCGACGGCCTGCTCGATCTGCTGGCCGGGCAGCTCCCCACCGGACGCAGGCGCGCGGTCGCCGGATCCGACGTCGGTAACGGGCCCGTCCTCCCCCGGCCTGACGTCCTTCGACCGGACGTCCCCGAACCGGATATCCCTGGCTCGGACATCCCTGGACCAAAGGGCGCTCGGCCCGACGCCGACGGGGCACGGGTCCACGTGCTGCACGGGCTCGGCGGCGTGGGCAATAGCACGGTCGCCCTCGCGCTCACCCGCACCGCGCTCGAACGACGGGTGCGGACCTGGTGGATCAGCGCCACGGGGCCCGGCGCGGTGCGCGCCGGCATGACCGCGCTGGCCGTGGAGCTCGGCGCGACCCGCCACCAGCTGTGCACGGGCAGCCTGTCCGACCTGGTCTGGCGGCTGCTGGCGGACAGCGGACGGCCGTGGCTGCTGATCCTCGACAACGCCGACGATCCGGCCGGCGACCTGGCCCCACCCGGCGGCGACGTGCTCGACGGCACCGGATGGCTGCGGCCGGTCACCCACCCCCACGGAATGGTCGTGGTGACGACGCGCAGCCGGCTGGACTGGGAGGGCCCGTCGCCCGTCGGCGGGACCGCCCGGTCCTGGCTGCGCCTGCACCCGCTCGGCCCCCTGAACGCGGCGGACGCCGGGCTGGCGCTGCGCGACCTGACCGGGGCCGAGCCGGGTCCGCTCGCCACGGCCGAGAGCCTCGGCCGCCGGCTCGGCGGGCTGCCCCTGGCACTCGCCCTGGCGGGCCAGTACCTCGCCGAGGCGCGGCGAATGCCGGCCGGACTCGGTGGACCGGCGGTCCCGCGGACCTACGCCGACTATGAACACGCGCTCCAGACGGGCGGGCACCAGGCCCTGCTGCGCGGCTTCGGCGGTCCCGGCGGCGCTGGTCGTCGCCGGGAACGCGAGCTCATCGGGCCGACCTGGGAACTGTCGCTGGATCTCCTCGCCGCGCGGGGCCTGGAGCAGGCCCGGGCGCGGCTGACCCTGCTCGCCTGTTTCGGCGGGGACCCGATCCCGTTCGGCCTGCTCCTGTCCGCGGCCGTCCTCGCCGCGTCGCCGCTGTTCCCCGGCCTGCGGGCGACCGAGCTGTGGGAGCTGATCCGCGCCCTGGCCGGCCAGGGGCTGATCGAACACACGACTCCCGGCGACCCCGCCACCGCCCGGTCCGCGGCTTCCCGCCCGGATCCCCGGGTCGCGCACCAGCTGGTCCTCCACCCCCTGGTGCGCGACAGCTTCGGCCAGGCCGCGCACACCTCCGGCCGCATCGCCGACTACCTCGACGCGCTCACCGCCCTGCTCACGCGGGCGACCCGCGCGCTCGATCCGCGGGATCCGGCGACGTGGGACCGGTGGGCGATGCTCGCCGGTCATGCCACGGCCGGGCTGGAGCTGCTCCGCGCCCGGCGGCGGTGGGGCCTCGACGACCTTACCGAGGCACAACTGCCTCCGCAGCTGCTCACCCCGGCGATCCTCGCTGCCCGCTACCTGCGCGCGACCGGCCGGCTCGCCGAGGCGGACGCGGCGTACAGCTCCGTCTGGGAGACCGGCGCCCACCTGTTCGGACCCGATCATGCTGATGTCCTGTCCGTCGCGCACGACCTGCACCGGGTCCGCGCCGCCCAGGGCCGGCGCGAGGACGCCGAGAGCGGCCTTCGCATGGTGCTCGACGACCGGTTGCGCATCCTCGGCCCCGAGCATCCCGACACGCTGACGACCCAGCACTACCTCGGCCGGACGCTGCGCGAATCGGGTCGGCACGGCGAGGCGCTGCGGTGGCTCACCCACACGCTCACCACCCGTGAACGGGTCCTCGGGCCGCGGCACCGGGACACCTTGACGAGCCGGAACAACGTCGGGGACCTGCTGGTCGAGCAGGGGGCGTGGACGGCGGCCGAGGAGCTGCTGCGCTCGGTGCGGGACGATCGGGCCGAGGTGCTCGGCCCGGAGCATCCCGCCACGCTGGTGACCTGTTACCACCTGGCCCGGCTGTACCGCGACCGCGGGGACACCGAGCCCGCGGAGAAGGCGGCGACCGAGCTCACCGAGGCCTGCCTGCGAGTGCTCGGACCGGATCATCCCCGTGCCCTCGCCGCGGTGGGTCTGCTCGCCGAGGCCCAGACCAACCTCGGCCGGCCGGACCAGATGACCCCGCGGGTTCAGGACGCCTACCGGCGCAGCCTGCGCCGATTGGGGCCCACCCACGACATCACGGTGCACCTTCACGATCTCCTCGACCAGTCGAAGCGTGACCCGTCGTCGTGACCCGTCGTCGTGACCCGTCCTCGTGACCCGTCCTCGTGACCCGTCCTCGTGACCCGTCGCCGGGGGGGCGTTTCCCGCCGGTGCACCGCGTCGCAGGGCCGCCGCCCGCGGGCCGAGCCCCACCAGCCAGCCCCCGGCGTCGAGGCCGACGAGACCGGCGAGGGAACCGCCGTACATCGACAGCAGAACACCGGTGACCGCGAGAAGCGCCACGGTCCCGAAACCCGAACCGGGGACGGAAAGCCCGCCGACGACGAACGGAACGGCGGGCGGCACGGCGGAGGCCTGCCGGGAAAGTACCAGGAAAAGGAACTTCCGGATCGCCGTACAAGGCCGTACGGATCGACGGCCGCTGGAGCGGGCCTCCCCCCGATGGCAGGTCCGCTCCGGCGGTGAGCCGAGGGGCCGCGGTTATCAACCAGCCACCACCCGCGGCGGCGGGGGTGCAGACCATGGGCGGGCGACGCCCGCGACCCTTCAGCAGCTCCCAGATAACCGCGTGCCGGACTAACCGGAAAGACCCTGACCGCAAATCCGTACAACGTCGTACGCGGCTTTCACCGGACGCGGCAGCGAGCGCGGGTAGGGATATGGGCCACGCGGACGACGACCGCCCCGGGGCGATCCCAGACCGCGGGATGACAACCGTGCCGTGCCGTGAGGATCACCCGGGAACACCCGGAGGCGGCAGTTTGGGCCATATCGTCGAACGGTATCCTTAGCCGGTCATCAGCCCACCGACACCGAACGCCGGTAATCTGGAACCCGACCGGCGGTCCGGCGCAGCGCGCCCCGACCGGCGGCATCCCGGCGGCGGCTCACCCGACCGGAACGCGTCTGTCGCCCGCGCCCTGCGTTCCCAGGAGTCATGGTTGTCTTCTGACTGGTTGAACGAGCCGCTCTGGTTGGACGAGCCACTGGTGAACGCCCTCGACGATCCCGCCGTGACCGCGCTGCGGCAATGGTGCTCCCAGACCGAGACCACCTACCGCCTGGTCCGTTGGCTTACCGGCGGCCGGTCGTCGGCGATGGTCGGGGTGGTCCTCGAAGAGCATCCGCGCCATGGTGCGCGCCAGTTCGTGATGAAGCTGGACGTCGCCCCGGCCAGCGACGCGGGGCCCCAACCCGGCGAATTCGCGCGCCACTGGCGGGCGATCGCCGACGCCCCCAGGTTCGCCGAGCGCCACCTCGCCACGCCCGTCCATCAGCCGGTCGCGGTCGGCGATGGACGATGGTTCGTCTTCCAACAGGTCGCGGGTGGCAGCCTTCGGGAGCTGGTCACGCTGCGCGCCCTGCTGGAGGCTGTCGTCCACCCGCGGCGGGCCGGGCGCCAGGGAGACTCCGGCAGCGGTCCGGCCGGTCTGTCAGGACCGGCCGGTCCGGCTGAACCACGCCTGATGTTCGGACGGGCCCTGGCCGACGCCGCGGTCCTCGCCGACGTCTGCGGGGGCTGGTCGGGTCGATCTTCGATGAGTGGGTGGGGCCTGCCCTTCTGCCGTCATTGGACGTGCCGACCATCCTTGCCCGTCAGCTCGCCGAGCGGCTCGCCCCGGACAGCCGCCTGCGGCGCATCGCCGCGGCGTACCCCGGCCCCACCATCGACGCCGAAGGCGAGGACCACCCGCTGCCGAACCCGTTCGCGCTGGTCCTGGACCCATCGCGCACGGACGGTATTCGCATCCCGGCCTTCGTCGGGAAGGCCCACCGCGACCTGCACATCGAGAACATCCTGATCCCGTCCTCACTGCGCAACATCGACACGACGTACCAGCTGATCGACCTGTCGCGGTACGCAGCCGACGCCGTGCTCACCCGGGATCCCGTCCATCTGGTCCTGCACATCCTCGCCCGGACACTGTCGGAGCTGTCCGCGGCGCAACGCACCGCCGTCATCGATCTGCTGCTCGACCCGGAGCAGGACGGAGACCTCGTGCCGCGGTGGCTGTTCCTGCTCATCGACCGGGTCCGATCGGCGGCGGAGGACTGGGCACGCCGGGCCGGTCTGGTCGACCTGTGGCGCGACCAGATCCCGCTGTCCCTGCTGGCCGTCGCCCTGACCTGCCTCGGACGGGCATCCACCCGGCCGGAGGACGAGGGATGGTTCCTGCGGCTCGCGGCGAACAGCGCCGCGGTGTTCCTCGGCCGGCATCACCCCGACGGCCGGCATCCGGACCGGCCGCGCGGGGACTGGCACAACCCGGACGAGCGGCGCCCGGCGGAGACCGCGGCAACCGCGGCCGTCCCCCCTGAGGCGGCAGACCAGAAGCCCGCGGTCGTGCGGCCGTCCACGCCACAATGGCCGGGGCCGTCCGGGCGGTACGACTTCTTCATCTCGTACGCCCAGCCCGACGAGGCCTGGGCCGGCTGGATCGCCTGGCAGCTGGAGGAGGCCGGTTGCCACCTACTGTTCCAGGCGGGTGACGGAACGGACGGGCCGCCAAGGATCACGATACGTGATGGCGCCCGGCACGCCCACCGGACACTCGTTCTGCTCTCCCCCGCCTATCTCTCCTCGGTCCATGAGAAGCGGGAGTGGTGGGAGTGGCGGGCGGCCCTGGACGCGGATGACCCGACCGGGCCCGCGTGCAGACTCGTCACCGTCCTGGTCGAGGCCTGTGCCGTGCCGGCCGCATTCGATCAGGCCTCCTCGGCCCACGTCGACCTGTCCAACCTGGCCGAGGCCGACGCCCGGAAGACGCTCCTGCGGCGGCTGACCGAGCGCTGAGAGAAGGATTGACGTTCCAGGCCCGCATTGACGCCGACGACCGCGGCCCAGGGCGGCCGTCGGCGTCAAATCGTGCTCAACCCTCCACATTTCGCCGAGCCGCCGGGGCGGCTGATGCGGATCCGGGGCCGGCCGGGCCCGCCACGGACATCACCACCAGCAGCTGGTCCAGGGCGACGAGGTCGCCGGGCCGGACGAGTACTTCCTTGACGATCCCGGCGCCCGCCGCCGAGACGGTGTGCTCCATCTTCATGGCCTCGACGACGACCAGCGACTGCCCATCCGCCACGGTCATCCCCGGTTCGACCAACACCGCGGTCACCGTGCCCGGCATGGGGCTACGCGCCTGCCCGCCGAGCACCGGCCCGGCCCCGGTGCCCGCCACCGGGATCACCTCGGCCAGGCCCCACGCCCCACCGTCGCGGCCAAGCCAGAGGATCCCGTCGGCGGGCTCCCACGCGTAGGCCCACCGGGTGGTGACCGCACCGATCGTGACGAGCAGCTCGTCGCCGAGCTGACTGACCGATGCGGCGACCGGCGGCCCGTCGGCGATCCGGATCCGGGCCGCATCGGGGGTGCCGCGCGCCGCGACCCGCAACGTCGACACCGTCCGCACCGCCCGCTCCCCGCCTCCCGGCTCCGCCCCATCCCCATGACCGTTCCCGGCCCCGCCCTCAGCCCCAGCCCCAGCCCCGATCTCGGGTGACGCGCTGCCGCCAGATCCGGCGCCGTCGGGGCCGCCGGACGGTACTGCCCCACCGGGCAGGGCGACGTCCCAGGTCAGCCATGCGGGCTCACCGGGCCGCCAGCCGGAGGGGATGTCCCACGGGTCGACCACCGGACCGGTCGGTTGCAATGCCAGCAGCCTGGCCAGGGCGTAGCCGAGGAGCGCCTCGCCGGGCAGGTCTCCCGGGGTGAGGGCGGCGAGATCACGTTCGACGAGACCGGTGTCGAGCCGCCCGGCGACGACGTCCGGATGGGCGAGCAGCGAGCGCAGGAAGCCGATGTTGGTCGTCACTCCGAGCAGGACCGTGCCGGCGAGCGCGGTGTCGAGACGGGCGATCGCGGCGGCGCGGTCCGCACCCCAGGCGATCACCTTGGCCAGCATAGGATCGTACGTGGTGCTCACGATGTCCCCGGCCCCGATGCCGGCGTCAACGCGGATGGCCGGCCCGGCCGGTTCCCGGAAAGCCAGTACCCGACCGCCGGTCGGCAGGAATCCCCGCCCGGGGTCCTCGGCGTAGATCCGCGCCTCCACCGCGTGCCCGGTCAGGCGGATGTCGGCCTGACCGAAGCGCAACGGCTCCCCGGCCGCGATCCGGATCTGCTCGGCGACCAGGTCCACCCCCGTCACCAGCTCGGTGACCGGATGCTCGACCTGGAGCCGGGTGTTCATCTCCATGAAGTAGAACTCGTCCGGCGCGTCGGCGGACAGGATGAACTCGACCGTGCCCGCTCCGACGTAGCCGACGGCGCTGGCGACAGCGACCGCCGCCGCCCCGAGCCGCTCCCTGGTCCGCGCGTCGAGCGCCGGCGCCGGCGCCTCTTCAACAATCTTCTGGTGGCGCCGTTGCAGGCTGCACTCCCGCTCACCCAGGTGGAGCACGCTGCCGTGCTCGTCGGCGAGGATCTGGACCTCGATGTGGCGGGGGCGGGTGATGAACCGCTCCACGTACAGGGTGTCATCCCCGAAGCCGGCGGCGGCCTCCCGGCGGGCCGACGCGATCGCCTCCGGCAGCCGGGCGGGCTCGCGGACGATGCGCATCCCCTTGCCACCACCCCCCGCCGAGGGTTTGAGCAGCACCGGATAGCCGATCTGACCGGCGGCCTCGGCGATCGCGGCATCGCTCATGCCCGGCGCCGACCGGCCCGGCACCCCCACCTCGGCCACCGTCCGCCGCGCGGTGATCTTGTTGCCCATCACCTGCACCGCGGCGAGCGACGGTCCGATGAAGAGCACTCCGGCCGTCTCCCAGGCCTGTACGAAGGCCGCGTTCTCGGCGAGGAAGCCGTAACCGGGATGGACGGCCTCCGCCCCGGACACCCTCGCCGCCTCCAGCACGGCCTCGATGCTGAGGTAGCTCTCCTTCGCGGGCGCCGGGCCCAGCCGCACCGCGACATCCGCCTCCCGGACGTGCCGCGCCCCAGCGTCGGGGTCTGAGTAGACGGCGATGGACCGGATACCGAGATCGCGCAGTGTGCGGATCACCCGGACGGCGATTTCACCCCGGTTCGCGACGAGCACCGACGAAAACGTCAAGCCCGACGCTCCCGGCGCCCTCGGCGGCACGACGCCCGCCGACCGGGCCGGCGTGAAATGGCCATCCGGACCGTGACCGGTGCCGCCGCCTGCGTGATTCGTGGCGGACAGATCAGCCGTGGACACCCTTGATCCTCACGATTGGTTTCCTCACATCGGATGTTTCCGCACGTCAGGATGTCCCCCTCACATCCGGAAGACGCCGTAGCCCACCGGTTCCAGCGGAGCGTTCGCCGCCACCGACAGGCCCAGGCCCAGCACCATACGGGTGTCGGCCGGATCGATGACACCGTCGTCCCACAGCCGAGCGGTCGAATAGTACGGGCTGCCCTGCTCCGCGTACCGATTCAGGATCGGCGCCCGGAAGGCGGCCTCGTCGGCCTCGCTCCAGGCGACCCCCGCGGCTTCCATCTGGTCCCGGCGCACGGTCGCCAGCACCGCCGCCGCCTGCTCCCCGCCCATCACCGAGACGCAGGCATTCGGCCACATCCACAGAAAACGGGGCGAGAATGCCCGACCGCACATCGAGTAATTACCCGCGCCGAACGAACCGCCGATCACCACGGTGAACTTCGGCACCCGGGCACAGGCGACCGCGTTGACCATCTTCGCGCCATGCTTCGCGATGCCGCCGGCCTCGTACTCCCGACCCACCATGAAACCGGTGATGTTCTGCAGGAACACCAACAGGATACCGCGCTGATCGCAGAGTTCGATGAAATGGGTGCTCTTCAGCGCCGACTCGCCGAAGAGCACCCCGTTGTTCGCGACGATTCCCACGGGATGGCCATGGAGGCGGGCGGTCCCGGTGACCAGCGTCGTTCCGTACTCCTTCTTGAACTCCGCGAAACGGCTGCCGTCGACGATGCGCGCGATCACCTCCCGCACATCATAGGGGGTGCGCCCGTCCGTCGGTACCGCGGCGTACAGCCCGGCCGGGTCGACCGCCGGTGCCTCGGTCGGCTCCAGCTCCCACGGCCGCGGACCGCGCGGCGCGAGGCCCGCGACGATGGAGCGCACGATCCGCAGCGCCTGGGCGTCGTCCTCGGCCAGGTGGTCGGTCACCCCGGAGGTGCGGGAGTGCAGCAGCCCGCCGCCGAGATCCTCGGCCGACACCACCTCGCCGGTCGCGGCCTCCACGAGCGGCGGACCACCGAGGAAGATCGTCCCCTGATTCCTGACTATCACCGCCTCGTCGGCCATCGCGGGAACATACGCGCCGCCCGCCGTGCACGAACCGAGCACCGCCGCGATCTGGGAGATTCCCAGCGAGGACATTCGGGCCTGGTTGAAGAAGATCCGCCCGAAATGCTCCCGGTCCGGGAAGACCTGGTCCTGCAGCGGAAGAAACGCCCCCCGGAGTCGACCAGATAAACACAGGGCAGCCGGTTCTGCAGCGCCACCTCCTGGGCACGCAGATGCTTCTTCACGGTCAACGGATAGTAGGTGCCACCCTTGACCGTGGCGTCGTTGGCGACCACCACGCATTCCCGACCCGAGATCCGGCCAATACCGGTGATGATGCCCGCCCCAGGAACCGGATCCTCGTAAAAGCCGTTCGCGGCTAGCGGGGAAAGCTCCAGAAAGGGGCTCCCCCGGTCGAGCAGCGCGTCGACCCGGTCGCGGGGCAGGAGTTTGCCGCGAGCCACGTGGCGGGACCGCGCCTGCTCCGACCCGCCGACCGCCGCCACCGCCAACCGCTCCTGGAGATCGGTCACGGCGTGCCAATGCCCCTCGGCATTGCGCCGTCCCTGTTCACCCGCAGCATCGACCCGACTGGTCAGGACCGGCGTGGCCGAGGACCGTCGGACCTCGTCGGACCGCCGACCGGCGATGGTTCCGGCGCGTACTGCGCTCACAGTCACCCCCCACGGGTGGACGTCGGGCCCCGAAACAACGTTTCCAAGTTAACGACCGCTAACATCGTCGTCAAGGCAGACGGCGGCGGGGAGCATCGGGCAGGCGGCCGATCCCCATCGCCATTGCCGGACCTTCACCCCTTCACCGACATTCACCCACCACCGGGACCGAGACCAGGATCCGGCGATCCGAAATACACCGGTTGCTCCCCGGTGGCTAACTTTAGCGATGCCTGACCGGTGACGTCCGACCGGGACTTCTCGCCGTGATCCGGCGCGCCCCGCCCCTCGGCCGTCCGCCCGGCGGCACCGCGCAGGACGCGGCGCCGCCGGGCCGGCGGGCCTACCCGGCCTGCTCCCGGCCAGGTGGGCCCGGAATCGGGAGTACGGCGCGCAGCCGTCACAGGTACATGCCGTGGCGGGCGTCCGGGGTGGTGGGCCGCGGCAGGCCGCGGCCGTCCCGCAGGGCGAACAGCTCTGCCAGCGTCATGCTCGACCGGACCCCCTCCGCGGAGCCCAGCCAGGACACCGCCTCGGTGTGCGGCAGGGCTCCCACCTCGATCTGGGCGAGGCAGCGACCGGGACGGACAACGGCGGGATGCATGCGCAGCAGATCCTCGTTCGTGGTCAGGGCGACCAGCACCTCGCGGCCCTGCCCGACCAAACCATCGGTGAGGTTCAGCAGTCGGGAGAGCTGCTGCCCGGCCGCACCCCGGCCGTCCCCTCGGATCAGGTCGTCGCAGTCCTCGATCACCAGCAGCCGCCACCGGTGGGTGGGTGGCCCGCCCATGCGGTCGGTCGCCGCGGCCTGAGCACCACGACTGTCCGCATCCCCGGACCTGGCATCCCCCGACCCGGCATCGCCGGACCTGGCATCCCCCGACCCGGCATCGCCGGACCTGGCATCCCCCGACCCGGCATCCCCGGACCTGGCATCGCCGCTGTCCGCATCCCCGGCCCACACGATCCCGCCGTCGGTACCCCCGCCGTCGGCGCTCTCCCCCTCCGCGTCCCCGTCGTCGTCGTCGAAGCCGATCGCGACCTCCATCAGGTAGGCGGGATCGGCGAACAGCGCCTCGGGATCCAGGACGCAGTCGACCTGGCACCAGGATCGCCATTCGTTCGCCAGGGCCCGCAGCACGGTTGTCTTCCCGGTTCCCGCCGGACCATGCAGGAGGATCAGGCGGCCGACCACGTTGTCCCGGCGAACCGCCATGAGCCGGTCGAGCGGGCCCACGGCGGCCGAGGCGTAGTTGGCGCGGATCGAAGCCCACGTCGTGGTGGCCGTCCGGCGGCTAGTCCGGATCGGACCACGCTGACTGGACAGATACCAGAAACCCATGTTGACGGCGTTGTCCGCACCGCTCTCGGCGACGGACGAGCGGAGCACGTCCTCGATCACCACCCAGGCGAGCTGTTCACTCACCGCGGTGACGGTCACCTCACCACCCCCGCCGCGCCAGCGCACGGCTCGCACCGTCCAGCCCTCGCCGACCGCGAGACGTGAATCGCGGGACTCCTCGACAACCGCGCGCAGGACCCTCGCCCCTGACGGTAGCAGCGTGGCTCCCGGCCGGAGCCGGTCAACCCGGGCACTGCGGGCCCAGGGCTGCTCACCGGTTGTGAAAGGAGCCAGGGCGAGTGCGTCGACGACGTCGTAGGGCGTGTCCGAGTCGTCCAGGCCGACGACGAAAGGGAGCTTTATTCCTCCGCTCAGTGACTCGGAGACCATCCAGGATTTAGGCAGCGACGCCTTCTGATGTGGAACTGACACCTGTCCGATGGTCCCGGACAACTCAGCGCCCGGCCATCCCGTTGCGCGATTTACTCGGGCACATCGCGGGGGCCGTACACCGCCCGCGACCTGTCGCGTGCCTCCATCAGGGCCGATCCGAGGACGTTGCGGCCCGGCCAGCCGCCCGGGGAATCTCCCGGCCTCACCACCGGCGCGCCTACCTTAAGTAATCCATCAGTCACTCCAGACTTCTGTCTGGGAGGTGGTCAGGATGCCAGGAGGGCGACTCATCCACCGTCGGCGCCGAAAGTCGGCGCAGCCGGAGCCGGACGACCATGCCGACACCGAGGCCAGTACCGGGGCCGACACCGGGCCCGGTACGGGCGACGGTGGCGCGAGGAAGCCCAGCGAAACGGGAACCGGCGCTCCGGGAACCGGCGCTACGGAAGCCGGCGCTGCGGGAACCGGCGCCACAGAAGCCGGCGCCACGACGAGCGGGGGCGCCCAGGTGGGCCGGGGTCCGTTCGACGCGGCGGACGCGCCCGATGACGGCCGGGCGCGGGCGGATTTCGGAGCTCTCGTGGTGCCGCGGGTGAACGGCACCCGGATCCGGGTCTCGGCCTCTGGGCCGATGCCCACCCTGGCCGCGATGGACGGGACATCCGTCCTGGAGCTGTCCGTCCTCGCCGCCCCGCGCAGCGGCGGCCTGTGGGCGTCGATCCGCGAGGACCTGGTGCTCTCGGCACCGGAGGACACGGAATGGAACGACGAGGACGGGCCCTACGGCCCCGAGCTGCGCATGCCGCTCGACACGGCCGTCGGCCGCCTGCCCGCCCGCATCTTCGGCATCGAGGGGCCGCGATGGATCCTCTGCGCGGTCATCACCGGTGCGGCCGCGGTCGACGTGACGGCGGCGCCGCTGCTGGAGGAGGTACTGGACGGGCTCGTCGTCGTCCGGGGGGACGCGGCGATGCCGGTACGCGAGCCCATCCCCTTCGAACGTCCCGACAGATTCGAAGGTCCCGGCCGAACAACCGACACCGCCGCGGCCATTCCGGAGCAACCCCCGGAGCGCAGGATGCATGACGCTGGCGCTGCGGGGAGCCAACCGCGAGGCCCCCCACCCGCGGCGTCGTGACCCGGCCCGTCCACCACCGGCCCGGCTCAGGCCCGTGGGAAGTCGGTGTACTCCACGAGGTCGACGAAGATCTGGGCTGCGGCCCGGTAGAGATCGGTCCGGAGATGTTCATGGGCAGCACGCGGAGCTGTCCGGTCGACGGTCTTCAGCCTAACGCCGGAAGCAGACGTGCAACGGCGGCCCTTCAGAGATCGTCTGTAAACGGATTTATCAAGCCTGTTCACCATGCGGGAAGGATAGCGCGGTTCGGGTCGCCCGGGCCGGTCACCATCGGACCGGGGCTCCCCCGGAGAGTACCCGGCACAACGGGCGGAGGTACGGCGTGTCGGCCACGCTAGCGCTGGGTCTGCTGCTGCAGGGGCTCGCCTTGGTCGTGGTGGTTCGCGGTCGGGGCCGGCACGCCGTGTCCAGTCTCGGGCTGATGTTCGTCGGTGCCGCCATCGCCTACCACGGGGTGACGGAGGTCCTGCAGGTCCTGGTGCCGTCCTACAGTGACAACCGGCTGTTGACCACGGAGTCAGACGTCGCGGCCTACACCGTTCTGGTCGGGTTCTCCCTGCTCGCGTTCGCTTCCGGTTATCGCTTCGCGACCCAGCGCACGCCGCCGTCCACCGGTTTCCGCCGGGAGGAAGTCTTGGACTTCTTCGACTGGCGGGTCCTGACTCCGCTGGCCCTGGCTGCGGTGGCCGTGACAGCGGTCGGCAGGAACACCTCGTCCGGCGACGCGGACCCCTCGACGGTCACCGGCAGTCCCTACCTCGTCAGCGGCTTCGCGACGCAGTTCCTGGTCGTCGGCCTCGCCCTGGGAAGCTTCGCCGTGCTCGTGCGGACGAAGGGCCGCGGATTCCTCCCGGTACTCGGCGTCCAGTGCACGTTGCACACACTGGCGGGGCAGCGGCTGCCGGTGACGATAGCGGCGGGCGCGGTGATCTACCTACTGTCCATCGTCGGGATTCCCATACGCCGACGGCAGCTCGTCTCGGTCGTCGCGCTCGTGGTTCTGGCCTACGTCGTCATCTACGGGGCACGCGCGGACGCGGGCCGGCAGGTATTCGGGTACAGCGTGGGTCCCAAGCAGCGCCTGCAGGCCCTGGCCGCCGGTCTGACCCATCCGGAACGCGGGATAAACCCGGGCGAAGTGGGAGACCTCGGGGTCCGCCTGGACGGGAACTCCTACCCGTCGATAATCCTGCGACGGCTCCGCGACGGTTCTCCGCCCATCGGCCCGGTAACCCTGTGGAACGACGTCAACATCGCCGTCCCGCGTTTTCTCAATCCCGACAAACTGAATTCCGACCTGGAGTCGCGTTCCCTCAAGACGCGCCTGTCCGCCACCTACGGGATCACCAACGCGTTCGACCGCCTGCCCACCCAGCTCGGCGAGCTGCTGCCCATCGGCGGTCCGCCGTGGATGGTGACCCTCGCGGCTCTGGGAGGATTCGTCCTCGCCCGACTGGAGTACGCGCTGCGCGGATGTCGCCATCCAGCGGCTCTCCTGGGCCTGCTGGCGCTGGTGGCCGCGATCCTGCAGTACGAAGGCGGGATCGCGCTCTACGCGATCAACGGCCGCGGCGTCCTAGCCATCGCGGCCGGACTGTTCGTGTGGCGGAAACGACGGATCTTCCGGCCCGCGACGGTTCGGGGGTCGACCACCCTACCGCCGCTGTGCACCGGCACCCCGGCCACCGTCGCGCGGGCCGGCTCCGACGAGGACGGCACGCCGACCGACCCGTCGCCGGGTGACCCGGTACGGACCGAGCCGGCGTCCGCTGGCAGGGACGAGGACGCGGCGCAGGTCACGGCCCGCGGCCACGGCCCGCGCCGCAACCGGTGAGGGGGCGGCGGCGCGGCGGCCGCGGTCTCTCTGACGTTCCGGAGGGCGGTGTCCGGCTTCCCGTCGGTGCGCGAGCAGCCGGATCGCGACGCCCGGCGACGCCCGTGCCGGAGCGTCCCCGAGGGGGCTCGCCGCCGACGGCGTCCTGCTAGCATGCCCGGTTGTGCCCAGCAGCATGCGCCGAGCGTCCGCCGCCCCCGCCGCCGAGCCGCCCGGGGACGTCCAGCTGCCCGGGGACAACCGGCGGGGGCCGGCGTGACCGTGCACTTCATCGGGGCCGGACCGGGCGCCGCCGACCTCATCACCGTCCGCGGCCGGAACCTGATCGCGTCCTGCCCGGTCTGCCTGTACGCCGGCAGTCTCGTCCCGGTCGAGCTGCTGGCGCACTGCCCGCCCGGGGCCCGTCTCGTCGACACCGCCCGGATGCCGTTGGACGACATTGTCGCGGAGCTGGTCGCGGCCGACGCCGCCGGTCACGACGTCGCCCGCCTGCACTCCGGCGACCCGTCGCTCTACAGCGCCGTCGCCGAGCAGATGCGCCGGCTCGACGCGGCCGGGATCGCCTACGACGTGACGCCGGGTGTCCCTGCCTTCGCCGCGGCGGCGGCGTCGCTGCGCCGGGAGCTGACGGTTCCCGGCGTCGCCCAGAGCGTGGTGCTGACCCGCACGGCCGTGCTGTCCAGTCCCATGCCGCCCGGCGAGGACCTCGCCGCCCTCGGCCGGTCGGGGGCGACCCTCGTGCTGCACCTGGCCGTGCACCGTATCGAGACGCTCGTCGCCGAGCTCGTGCCGAACTACGGTACGGACTGCCCGGCAGCCGTCGTCGCCTGGGCCAGCCGGGCCGACGAGATCGTGCTGCGCGGCACGCTCGCCGACATCGCCGGTCGGGCGCGGGCCGCGGGGCTCACCAGGACGGCCGTGATCATCGTGGGTCGCGCCCTGGCCGCGGAGGGTTTCCGGGACAGCTACCTGTACTCCCGGGAACGCTTCGGACCGGACGGATGCGTGTCGTCCGTTCCCCCGGCCTCCCCGGTTTCCCAGGCAAACGCCGCGCCGCGTGGCCCGGATCCCCTCCCTCGGGCTCGGTGACCGGGCGCCCCCGAGGCTCGGTGACCGGGGCATGCCGTGTGCTGCTGCTCGGCGGAACCGGGGAGGCGCGCCGCCTGGCGACCACGCTCGGCTCCCCGGATCCCGCCGGCACGGAACGCATCGAGATCGTCTACTCGTTGGCCGGTCGGGTCCGCGAGCCTGCGCTGCCACCGTCCTGCCGAATCCGGATCGGCGGCTTCGGCGGGGCGGCGGGCCTGGCCGACTACCTGCGGGCCGAACGGATCGATGCGGTGGTCGACGCGACCCACCCGTTCGCCGCGACGATGACCATGCATGCCGCACAGGCCGCGCACGCCACCGGCGTTCCGCTGCTCGTCCTGCGCCGGCCGAGCTGGCGCGAGCAGCCCGGCGACGACTGGCGCCGGGTCCCGTCGCTGGCCGACGCGGTCGCTCTGCTCGACCGGTTCGTCCCACCCGGGCCGCGCCCGCATTCCGATCCGGCCCCACGGGTGTTCCTGACCACCGGGCGAACCGACCTCGCCCTGTTCGCCGGCCTGCACCGACCCTGGTTCCTGGCCCGATCGGTCGAACCGCCGACCGGCCCGGTACCGCCACGGCTGACCGTCATCCTCGATCGTGGACCGTTCGACGTCGCCGGGGAGACCGCCCTGCTGCGCCGGCACCGCGTCGACGTCCTCGTGACCAAGAACAGCGGCGGGACGATGACCGCCGCGAAGCTCGCCGCAGCCCGGGACCTCGGTCTGCCGGTCGTCATAGTCGACCGCCCGCCGCTGCCACCCGGGGTGACCGCGGTCGACGATGTCGACGCCGCCGTGGCCTGGGTCGCACCACCAGGGCCTAGATGACCGGGGCTAGGTGACCGGGTAACGACGTGGGGTGAACACGAGGTCCCGGCCGGGACCGCGGTGCACCACCCGGGTCGTCGACGAGCCGATGAGCAGCAGGCAGCGCATGTCGACCTCGGCCGGGTCGAACGCGCCGAGGCTCGTCACGGTGATGCTCTCGGCAGGACCGCCGACATCCCGGCCGATGACCACCACCGTGCCCGGGGGGCGGTGTTCGAGCAGCACCTCGTGGGCCCGCTCCAACTGATGGCGACGGGTGCGGGAAGCCGGGTTGTACAGCGCCAGGACGAAGTCGCCCGCGGCTGCCGCCCGCAGCCGCCGCTCGATGACCTCCCACGGCTTGAGTCGGTCGGACAGCGACAGCACGCAGAAGTCGTGACCGAGTGGCGCCCCGACCCGGCTCGCCACCGCCTGCGCGGCGGTCAGCCCGGGCACGACCCGCACCTCGACGTCCGCGAACCGCTCCGCCGCCGCGGCCTCGACGACGGCCGTGGCCATCGCGAAGACCCCGGGATCACCGGAGGAGACCACGGCGACGTTCGCGCCGCCGGCCGCCAGTTCGAGGGCGAGCTCGGCGCGCTCGGCCTCGACGGTGTTCCCCGAGGCGTGCCGGCGCTGGCGTGGATCGACCGGCACCCGGTCGAGGTAGGGGCCGTAGCCGATGAGGTCGTCGGCGGCGGCCAGCGCCTCGGCGGCCTGCGGCGTCAACCAGCCCGCGGCGCCCGGTCCGAGGCCCACCACGACGACCTCCCCCGCGCCGGGCGTGCCGTCGGTACCGACGGTGCCAGCCGTACCAACGGTGGGCGCCGTCAGTACCCAGTCCGCCTGCGACGCGCGCAGCGGCGCCGGATCGTCCGGCCCCCGGACCCGGCTCGGCAGTACCGCGAGCGAGAAGTACGGCACCGTGGCCGGGTCTACCGCACCGAGCGGGGCGATGCGCTGGCCGGAGGTGGTGGCCCGTTCCACGTACCAGGTGTCCGCGAGGCGTCCCGCGGCGGTGAAGGCGTCCCGGACCCCCGGGAAGGTCCGCCCCATCTTGAGCACGACTGCGGTGTCCGTGCCGGCGATACGCTCGGCGAGGGCCGCCGGCGGCAGCGTGCCCGGCAGCACGGTGAGGACCTCGTTGCCCTCGACCAGCGGCCGGCCGAGCACCGCGCACCCCGCCGACAGGGACGTTACCCCCGGCACGACCTCGGTCGGGTACCGGTCGGCGAGGCGCCGGTGCAGGTGGATGAACGAGCCGTAGAAGAACGGGTCACCCTCGCTGAGGACCACGACGTCCCGGCCGGCGTCGAGGTGGACGGCCAGCCGCTTGGCGCAGTCCTCGTAGAACTCGTCGATCGCGCCACGGTAGCCGCCGGGGTGGGAGATCGTCTCGGTGGTGACCGGGTAGACCAGCGCCTCCTCGATCTGGTCACCGCGCAACTGGCTCGCGGCGACCGACCGGGCGATGCTGCGGCCGTGCCGGGCGCTGTGGTAGGCGATCACGTCGACGTCACGGATCAGGCGGGCCGCCTTGAGGGTGACGAGCTCGGGATCCCCCGGTCCAACCCCGACTCCCCACAGCCGGCCCTTCGACGGCACCATTAATCCTCCTCGCTCGCGATCGCGTTGACCGCGGCGACCGCCATCGCGCTGCCGCCCCGCCGACCGTGCACGACGAGATGCTCCAACCGGGCCGGATCATCCACGAGGGCCTGCTTGGACTCCGCGGCGCCGATGAACCCGACGGGCACGCCGACCACCGCCGCCGGTCGCCCAGCTCCGGCCGCGACGAGTTCCAGCAGGCGGAACAGCGCTGTCGGAGCGTTCCCGACCGCCACCACGGAGCCGGCGAGCCGATCCGCCCACAGATCCACCGCCGCGGCGCTACGGGTGGTGCCCAGCCGCTCGGCGAGCTGCGGCACCCGGGGATCACCGAGCAGGCAGAGAATCTCGTTCGCGGCGGGCAACCGACGGCGGGTCACGCCGGCCGCCACCATCTGCGCGTCGCAGAGCACCGGGGCGCCGTCCAGCAACGCCGCGCGCGCCGCCGCGACCACGCCGGGGGTGAAAGCGAGATCGTCAACGAGATCCACCATTCCACAAGAGTGGATCATGCGGACCGCAACCCGGGCGACGTCACCGGGCAGCCGGTCGAGACGCGCCTCGGCCCGGATCGTCGCGAACGACCGGCGGTAGATCTCCGCGCCGTCACGGACGTAGTCGTAACGTTGCATACCGCTCATGTCTGATACGCCGTTCATGCCAGACTCCTCGCCGACCTGACGGCCGCGGCCAGGTCACGGTGGCCGTCGCCGGGGCTCGACGACACGACCGTCGCCTCGCCGCCGTCCGCTCCGACGGAGGCGGCGGCGGCCCCGAGGCCCGTCCGACGGACCCGGTAGCCGGGCCCGGTCGCCACAACCTCCACCACCTGTCCTCCCGCTTGCCCGCAGCGCCGCTCGCAGCCCGACCAGTGCACCGGCGCGAGGGCCGGGCCAACCGGGACGGGCCGGAGGGCTCGCGGCCTCCCGGCCAGGTGCGTCGGCGTCGACGGGTCGCCAGCTCGGATCCGCACGGACACCGCCGCGTCGCGGCGGACATCCGCCAGCGCCCGGGCGCATCCCGGCCGACCGGCACAGCTCGTCACGCCGACCCAGGATGATGCCGGATCGACAACCAGGCCCGCGTCCGCCGCCGCCCTCGACCAGCGGGTAGCCTCGGCCGGGTCGAGATCGCGGAGCACGACGGACCGCCACGGAGTCACAACCAGGACGCCGTCTTCGGCGCCGCCCGCTCCGCCGACACCCTCACCACCGCCGGCACCGCCCGCTCCGCCGACACCGCCCGCTCCGCCACCGACACCGGCTGCCGCGGCGAGCAGGTCGAGCTGGTCGGCGCTCAGCCGCCCCAGGGGGACGAGCACGGTCAACGCCCGGCGGCCATCACGCTGCGGATGCGGACCGGGCCACGCGCCGGCCCGAACGGTGGCGCTCCCAACGGCCTGAGCAATTCCAGTAGCCTGGACGATCCCAACGGCGCCGGCCTCGGCCGCGGCAGCCGCGAGCAAGTCGTCCTGTCCACCCGGTCCACCCGGCAACTCGGCGATCCGCCAGGCCGTCGCGGCGGTGCCCACCGCCGCGCGGGCCTCGATGAAGGCCCGCGCCGCGGCGAGGAGCGCGGGTACGGCGACGTGGACGGGCAACCGCAGCGCGCGGGTCGCGCCCGCGACGGCCAGCAACATCTCCCCGGAGGGCAGGGCGCGCAGCGCGAGGTCCGCGGGCAGCCCGGCCAGGTCCCCGCTGCCGTCGTCGACGGCGAACAGCACCCGGCCGGGCAGCGCGGCGAGAGCCGGATCCGCGCACAGCCGGCGGTCCAGTTCGGCGACGACCGGCGCGATGTCCCGGCACCCGGCCTCGCCACGTCCGGACAGCGGCGAGCCCACGATGTTGCGGACCCGCTCGTGCGTCGTCGAGGGCAGCAGGCCGACCGCGCTCACCCGGGCGGCGAGCTCCTCGGCCGTACCGTCGGCCAAGCCGTTAGCCAGGCCGCGTAGCTGCACGTTAGCCCGGGAGGTGAGCTCAAGGTGGCCATCGGCGAACTCCCGCGCGCAGCCGGCGAGGGTCTTCGCCGCGGCGGCGGTCAGCCGGCCGCCGGGCAGCCGCAGCCGCGCGAGCGCGCCGTCCGCGGCCGGATGCGTCGTCAGCACACCAGGGCAGACGTCGCGGACACGCTCCCGCGGACTGGTGGGCACCGGCGGAGCATACGTGCCGGACTCGGGCGATGCCGGTTGATCGTTTCTTTGTCACGACGACAGCCGAGTGCTTGACAACACCTCCCGCCTCTCTGCGATCGTGACGGGGCCACGAGCGGCGAACGGCGAGGAAGCCCGATGCGGATCCGGTGCGGTCCCGGCACCGTCACCGGGGAGTGCGCCCCAGGCACGGCCACCGACGCGGGGCATGGACCCCCGGGAAAGGCATCACCATGTCGCCTGTGCAGATTCCTCCCACCGATCCGTCCAACGACCCTTCCGACGACCCTTCCGACGACCCATTGGCCACGGTCACCCGCGAAGCCGGGGAGACGCCGGGAGCCGGGGAGACGGAGATCGACGCGGTCGTCCTGCTGCTGTCGACCTCCGACACCGACCTGCTCTCCGCGCGGGCGAGCGGAGCCCGCTACCGCCTCGCCAACCCGGCCCGGCTCTCCGTCGCCGGTCTCCCGGCGCTGACCAGCGGTGCCGATGTGGTCGTGGTGCGCATCCTCGGCGGCCGGCGGACCTGGGAGGAGGGGCTCGACACGCTGCTCGCCGGCCCGCGCCCGGTGGTCGTGCTCGGTGGCGAACGGACCCCGGACGCGGAGCTCATGGCCGTCTCCACCGTGCCCGGCGGCATCTGCGCCGAGGCACACGCCTACCTCGCCCAGGGCGGTCCGGCCAACCTCGGCGAGCTGCACCGATTCCTCGCTGACACCCTGCTGCTGTCCGGTACCGGATTCGCCCCGCCGGTGACCATCCCGGCCTGGGGGGTGCTCGACCGGGCCGCGGACGCCTCAGCCACCCCGGACGCCTCAGCCACCCGGGACGTCCCGGACGTCCTCGCGGGGAACGCGGTGCGGCCGGTCGCGGTGCGGCCGGTCATCGGTGTCCTGTACTACCGCGCGCACCACGTCGCCGGGAACATCGCGTTCGTCGACGCGCTCTGTGCCGCGGTCGAGTGGGCCGGCGGGGATCCGCTGCCGGTGTACTGCGCGTCGCTGCGCGCCGCCGAACCCGAGCTGCTCGCCACCCTCGGGCGGGCGGACGCGCTGATCGTCACCGTGCTCGCCGCGGGCGGCAGCCAGCCGGCGCACTCCTCCGCCGGAGGCGACGACGAGGCGTGGGACGTCGGCGCGCTGGCCGCGCTGGACATCCCGATCCTGCAGGGACTGTGCCTGACCAGCGGCCGGGCGACCTGGGCGGAGTCGGACGACGGGCTGTCCCCGCTGGACGCGGCGACACAGGTGGCGATCCCCGAGTTCGACGGGCGCCTGATCACCGTGCCGTTCTCCTTCAAGGAGATCGACGCGGACGGGCTGACAAGCTACGTCGCCGACACCGAACGCGCCGGCCGGGTGGCCGGCATCGCCGTCGCGCACGGCCGGCTGCGGCGCGTCCCACCGGCCGAACGCCGAGTGGCGCTCATGCTCTCGGCCTACCCGACGAAGCACTCCCGGATCGGCAACGCGGTGGGCCTCGACACCCCGGCGAGCGCCGTGCGCCTGCTGCGGGCGATGCGCGCGGCCGGATACGACATCGGGCCCGACGACGGCCCGGACGCGCTGCCGGGGGTCGCGGCCGAGGACGGTGACGCCCTGATCCACGCGATCATCGCCGCGGGCGGGCAGGATCCGGCCTGGCTGACCGAGGAGCAGCTCGCCGGCAACCCGGTCCGGATCAGCGCGGCGCGGTACCGGGCGTGGTTCGACACCCTGCCCGCCGACCTGCGGGAGAGCGTCGAACGGCATTGGGGGCCTGCGCCCGGCGAGCTGTACGTCGACCGGTCCGCGAATCCGGACGGGGAGATCGTGCTCGCCGCGCTGCAGGCCGGCAACATCGTGCTGCTGGTCCAGCCGCCACGCGGCTTCGGGGAGAACCCCGTCGCCATCTACCACGACCCCGACCTGCCGCCGAGCCACCACTACCTCGCCGCCTACTGGTGGCTCGCCGACGGCTCCAGCGATTCCGGCGGCCCCGGCGGGTTCGGCGGCTTCGGCGCGCACGCCGTCGTCCATCTGGGCAAGCACGGGACGCTGGAGTGGCTGCCCGGCAAGACCGTGGGCATGTCCGCGTCCTGTCCGACCGACGCGGCGATCGGCAACCTGCCGTTGATCTACCCGTTCCTCGTCAACGACCCAGGCGAGGGCACGCAGGCGAAGCGTCGGGCGCACGCGACCCTGGTCGATCACCTGGTTCCGCCGATGGCCCGCGCGGAGAGCTACGGCGACCTGGCCCGCCTGGAACAGCTGCTCGACGAGCACGCCACCATCGCCGCCATGGATCCGGCGAAGCTGCCGGCCATCCGGGCGCAGATCTGGACGCTGATCCAGGCCGCCCGGCTCGATCACGACCTGGGACTGGCCGACCGACCGCACGACGCCGAGTTCGACGACTTCCTGCTGCACGTCGACGGGTGGCTGTGCGAGGTGAAGGACGCGCAGATCCGCGACGGCCTGCACGTGCTCGGCGAAGCGCCGACCGGCGGGGCGCGGATCAACCTGGTGCTCGCGATGCTGCGGGCCCGGCAGATGTGGGGGGGGCGCGTCACCCTGCCGGGGCTGCGGGAGGCCCTCGGGCTCGTCGAGGACGACCGGGCGGCCCGCGGCGCGGTCGACGCCGCCGAAGCGACGGCGCTCGCCCTGGTAACGGCGATGGAGGAACGCGCCTGGGACCCGTCGGCCGCATCCGACGTGGTGACGACCGTCCTCGCCCCCCCTCCCTCGCCAGCGACCACCCCCTTGCCCCCCTTGCCTATCCAGAGGGATAAACCGGACACAAAAGCCTCTGGAAAGGCAAGGAAAGTCCACGGCCCGGCAGGCACGGACGCGGACGCGGAGACCGACCCGGTCCGGGAGACGGTGGCGGCCGTGCTGCGGTTCGCGGCCACGGAGATCGTGCCGCGGCTCGCCCGGACCACCGACGAGGTCACCGCCGTGCTGCACGCCCTCGACGGCGGCTACGTCCCGGCCGGTCCCAGCGGCTCGCCGCTGCGGGGCCTGGTCAACGTGCTGCCCACCGGGCGGAACTTCTACTCGGTCGACCCGAAGGCCATCCCCAGCCGGCTCGCCTGGGAGACGGGCCAGGCAATGGCGACCTCCCTGCTCGAGCGGTACCGGGCCGACACCGGCACCTGGCCCGAGTCGGTGGGCCTGTCCGCCTGGGGAACCAGCGCGATGCGCACCTCCGGCGACGACGTGGCCGAGGTGCTCGCCCTGCTCGGCATCCGCCCGACCTGGGACGAGGCGTCGCGGCGGGTCAGCGGGCTCGAACCGATCGACCTCGCCGAGCTCGGCCGGCCCCGCATCGACGTCACCGTGCGCATCAGCGGCTTCTTCCGGGACGCGTTCCCGCACGTGGTGGTGATGCTCGACGACGCGGTCCGGCTCGCCGCCGGCCTCGACGAGGCCGACGAGGACAACTTCGTGCGCGCCCACGCCCGTGCGGACCTCGCCGGGCACGGCGACGAACGGCGGGCCACCCTGCGCATCTTCGGCTCCCGGCCGGGGGCGTACGGCGCCGGGCTGCTGCCTCTGATCGACAGCCGTAACTGGCGCGATGACGCCGACCTCGCCGAGGTGTACGCGACGTGGGGCGGCTATGCCTACGGCCGCGGGGTCGACGGCATCCCCGCCCGGGAGGACATGGAATCGGCCTATCGGCGAATCGCCATTGCCGCGAAGAACGTCGATACCCGCGAGCACGACATCGCCGACTCCGACGACTACTTCCAGTACCACGGCGGCATGGTCGCGACCGTACGCGCGCTGACCGGCCGGGCGCCGGCTGCCTACATCGGCGACAGCACCCGGCCGGAGGCGGTCCGCACCCGGACGCTGTCCGAGGAGACCTCCCGGGTCTTCCGCGCCCGGGTGGTGAACCCGCGGTGGCTCGCGGCGATGCGCCGGCACGGCTACAAGGGGGCGTTCGAGATGGCCGCCACCGTCGACTACCTGTTCGGCTACGACGCCACCGCCGGCGTGGTCGCGGACTGGATGTACGAACGGCTCGCCGCAACCTACGCGCTGGACCCGGAGAACCAGAAGTTCTTCGCCGAGTCCAACCCCTGGGCGCTGCATGGCATCACCGAACGGCTGCTGGAGGCCGCGGCGCGCGGCCTGTGGGAGCATCCGGAGGCCGCGACTCTCGACGCGCTGCAGGAGCTGTACCTGCGCACCGAGGGCGATCTGGAGGACGGTCCCACCGGCGACGCCTGAGATCGCCGGGTCCGGCCAGCTCGGAGTGCGGCAAGGCCAGAAGGCGGCGGATGGTCGGCGGCGGACAGGTGGCGGGCCACCTCACGGTTCCGACCGTCGCGAATCCGGGAAAATGTCTCTGGTGCGGACGACACTTCTGCTCGTGGGCGACGAGGCCGCCATGCACCGAGACCTCATCCCTGCCCTGCTCGGCGAGGGGTACGCCGTCGAGATGGCCGGCAGCGGCGAGGCGGCGCTCGCCGACCTGGTCGCCCGACCCGCCCAGGTCCATCTGGTCCTGGCCCGCCTGCCCCCGGTCCCGGCCCGGCGGACGGGTTCGACCACGGACCCTGTCTCTCCGCCGCCGGACGGCTGCCCGGACACCGTCCCAGCCTTGATTGAACCGATCAAACAGATCAAATCGGTCAAACCGGTCGACGCGCAAGCGGGCGCCCCGGCCATCGACGGGCTGGAGTTCTGCCGCCGTCTGCGCGCCGCCGGGGATCTTCCCCTCATCATGGTTGCCGGGCGGTCGGATCCCGCCGGGATCGTCGCGGGACTGGAGGCCGGGGCGGATGACTGTGTCACTGCTCCCCCCGTCACCGCCGAGGTGCTGGCGCGGATCCGGGCGCTGCTGCGCCGTGCCCGCCCGGGACAGTCGACGGCCAGCGCGCTCAGCGTCGGCGAGCTGCAGATCCGGCCGGCCGAGGGCGTGGTCAGCCGGCGCGGCGAAGACCAGCACCTCACCCGGACCGAGTTCCTTCTGCTGTGTGAGCTGGCTGTCGCGGGTGGCCGGGTCGTCTCCCGCAAGCAGCTCCTGGAACGCGTCTGGGGGTACGGCCACTTCGGCGGCACCAGAATGCTGGACGTCCACGTGCGCCGGCTACGGCGCAAGGTGGAGGCCGACCCGTCCGCGCCCACCCACATTCTCACCGTGCGTGGGGTGGGTTACCGCGTCTGCTGCTCGTCGCCGACCTCACGCGTCGCGGCTCCTCTCCCGACTCCCGTTCTCACGACTCCACCGCCACCATCGGGGAATCGGGCGACGCGGAACCCGCCGCCGCGGCGGACTCGACCGGGCCTCGCTATCCGTTGACGGATGACATGTCGGGGTAGCGGGTGCCCGCCACGTCCGCCCCCGCCGCGCCCAATCGCTCCGCCTCGGCGGCCGTCAACGTGATGCTGGTGGCTGCGACGTTGTCCTTCAGGTAGCGGCGCCGCTTCGTGCCAGGGATCGGCACGACGTCGTCGCCCTGGTGGTGCACCCATGCCAGCGCGAGCTGCGCGGGGGTCACGTTCTTCTCCGCGGCAAGCTTCTCGATCTCGGCGAGCACGGCGAGGTTGGCGTCGAAGTTGTCACCGTGCATCCGCGGCAGGTGCTGGCGGAAGTCGTCGGCGGCGAAGTCCGCGGCCGAGCGGAAGGTGCCGGTCAGGAAGCCACGCCCGAGCGGGCTGTAGGAGATGAACCCGATGCCGAGTTCCCGCAGGGTCGGCAGGATCTCGGCCTCCGGCTCGCGGGACCAGATCGAGTACTCGGTCTGCAGGGCCGTGATCGGGGCGACGGCGTGGGCACGACGGATGGTGGCCGGTGCCGCCTCCGAGAGCCCGAGGTACCGCACCTTGCCGGCGCTGACCAGCTCGGCCATCGCGCCGACGGTATCCTCGATCGGCGTCTTCGGGTCGACCCGGTGCTGGTAGTACAGGTCGATGTGGTCGACGCCGAGGCGACGCAGGGAGGCGTCGCAGGCCGAGCGCACGTACTCCGGACGGCCGTCGATCCCCCGCGCCGTCGGGTCGGCGGGGTCACGGATGATGCCGAACTTGGTGGCCAGCACCACCTCGTCCCGGCGGCCGATGATCGCCCGTCCCACGAGTTCCTCGTTGCGGTACGGGCCGTACATGTCCGCCGTGTCCAGCAGCGTCACCCCGAGGTCGAGCGCCCGGTGGATGGTGGCGACCGACTCGGCGTCGTCGCCAGCGCCGTAGAACTCTGACATTCCCATGCAGCCCAGACCCTGGACGGAGACCTCCAGGCCCTGGCTTCCTAGCGCGACCTTGCGCATCAGTGGACGGTCCTCTCCTGGTAGATGTCTTGATAAATGCTGATTTTGACGTTGATGGCGGTGAGGTTGCGCTGCACCTCGTCGAGGCGCGCCAGGACCCGGCGGCGATGCTCGGTCAACAGGGCGAGACGCTCCGCCTCGTTCCCCTCCCCGGCGCGCACCAGCTCGGCGTAGCGCGCCATCTCCCGGATCGGCATGCCGGTGAGCCGCAGCTTGGTCAGGAACGTGACCCAGCGGACGTCCTCGACGGTGTAGCGCCGATGGCTCGACGAGGCACGGGCGACCGGGTCCCGCATCAGCCCCACCCGCTCGTAGTACCGCAGCGTGTGCGCGCTGACTCCGGTGGCCGCGGCGGCCTCGGCGATCGTGAGGGTCCCGGCGGCCTCCGGTTCACCCCCCGGACCGACCGCGCACGGATCAACGGACCGGTCGCATCCATCCGGGCGGACCGCCGGGCCCAACCGCGCGCACCAGCCCTGATCCGGCTCCGCCACCATGATCGGAGACGGCGTCACGGCCGGAGACGGCGTCACGGCCGGAGACGGCGTCACGGCCGGCGGGGAGGACGTCACCGTGGGCGCCTCGATCGTGGCCATACGAAAACGCTAGGACTTGGAGTGCGCACGAAGTCAACGTGGCCCGCGGAAACTCGCTGTTCCGGATTCGCCGACTGCGTCATCGCGAACGGAGCGGGATGCGGCCGTCAACCGCCCACGCCGACTGTCGACGCCGGGTCGTCACACCGCGGGCCGCGTGGGGGCACGGCATACCCCCGGCGGGACGGCCTCCCCGCCGGCCTCCCCGCCGTCGGGTTACCGCCGGGCACCGACCGGCAGCGGCCTCGTCTCGAGAGATCGCCACGAGCGATCCGGATGGCCGAGGCCTCCCGCCGCGATCCACCGCGCGAGCGTGCGCGGGTCAGGGGTGGACCCGGTTAGCTCCCGAATCCGGACGCTCAGGGCCAGCAACGCCTCGGGGTGGTCGAGGTAGAGCCGGCGCTCCAGTCCCCCGGCCCGTCTGGCCAGCACCAGGGCCAGCCCCGCGAACGACTCCGCTCGCCCCGGACGGTCCTGCAGCTCCCAGCGGAACTCCGCGGCCGCGAGGCCGAGGTCTCCGCGCACGTAGAGCAGGTCCCCGAGGGTCGCGTTGACGGGCCAGGCCGCCGGATCGAGCCCGGCAGAACCAGCGAACCCGGCAGAACCAGCGAGCCCGCCGAACCGGTCGGGCCCGCCGAACCGGTCGGGCCTGGCGAACCGGTCGGGCCTGGCGAACCGCAGCGAGGTCAGCGTCTGCCGGGCGTGGCGGTGCAGGCTATACGGCTCGGTCTGGGGGACGAGGCGGGACGACGGCGGTACCGGCCGTCCGCAGGGCCGACCGGCCGCCCAGTCCCGCGCCCATCTCTCGATGTGGTCGCGGTCGGGCCGGCGGTTGCGCAGCCGCCAGACGACGGCGATATCGCGCAGCACGGTGGCGGCGGTGGTAGTAGCCGCGATCGGCAGGTCAGCGGCGATCCAGACGTCGATCCTGGCGCCCAGGGCCGAGACGAACCGGCGGCCCGCCTCGGTGAGCCCGGCCGCCTCCCGCAGCACGGGCAGCACCGCCGAGACCGCGTCCCGGCACCAGGCGAACTCGTACGCCGCGCCCAGATCCGACCCGGCGCCGTCCCGGGCCCACCGCCCCGCCCAGAAGGCCGCGATCTGGGCGAAGGCGAAGGCGCCGTGCAGCAGCGGGGCGAGTGGCCGGGGGTCGGGCCGCCAGGGAGCGTAGTGCACGGAACCGTCGTGCGGGCCGATCAGGGGCGCGAGATCGCTCAGCATCTCCAGTCTGGTGTGCGCCGCCTCATGCACGACGGCGACAGCAAGCCACAGCGCGCCGGTCGGCGGGCTGACCATCAGCGCGCCGAGCGCGTCGATCACGGTGACGCCGGTGCCGGGCCGATCCGGGACCTCGCGCAACGGGACCAGCGCCGACAGGACCGCGGCGGCCTCCTCCGCCCGCGCCCCGTCGTCGCCCGCGAGCACGCTCCAGGCGCCGTCGAGCAGGCGCTGCCACCGGGCCGCCGCCGCCTCATCGCAGCGCGTGGCCACGGCCAGGGGAAGCGTGTCCGCAGCCCGGAACGGGTCGGTGTCCTCCAGCGTCAGCGCGATCCGGCGACCGTCGACAGTGCTCGACAGCGTGCGCGCCGGGGTCCAGCCGTCACCACCGGCCGGTCCCCGCCCGGAGCTGCCACTCAGCGTCACCCGCCGGTCGGACACGTGCGCGACGCCCCAACCGCTCGTGACCCCCGACCCGACGACGCCCACCGTGGGGATCGACACCAGCCCGTCGATGATCCGCACCGGCACCCGGCACGGCATCCGGGCCCGCAGGGCGGCGGCCACCGCGATCCCACCCACGTAACCGAGGCGATCGAGGTCGGGTCCGGCCGACCCGTGCCAGCACCGCCGCAGGCTGCCGGCGAGCCAGGTCCCGATCGTCGGGTGCAGGAGCAGGTCGTGGACGGCGTCGCGGGCCCGCCGCTGAGCGTCCCCGAGCACGCGGAGCGCCTCATCCACACAGGTGCGTGTCGCGTCGTCGAGGTCGGCGTTCTCGAGGCCGCGTAGCAGCGCCCACAGCATCAGCATCCGTTTGCTGATCTGACCCCGCAGCAGCTCGCGCAGCGGTGCGGCACCCGGCGGCCCGCCCGCCACGGCCTCGATATCCCGCGGGATTATCCGGTGCCGGGCGGCGGGTGGGGAGACCACCCGACGGGCGGGTCCGGTAGGACGGGCGGGCCGCCGAGAGGCGGATGTCATGGCGCTACCGGGTGCGGGCCGTCCGCCCGGACAGGCGGCGGCCCCGGGCGGACGCGGCGGCTTCGAGGGGTCGGTGCCGTCCGGCATCTCCCCGAAGGATGTGGTCCTGGGCAGGTAGTCGGCCAGGTCCAGATCCCCGCCCAGGGCCAGGGCGACGTCCTCGGGCAGCGGCCCGCCCGGGTGGCCGATCCAGGCGGCGATCCAGCGCTGCCATTCTCCTGAGGGTGGGCCCGCGAGGAAGGCAAGCTGGTCAGCGTCGACCTCGCAGAGATCCACCAGACCGGACGGCACGGGCATCAGATCGTGGGCCATGAATGTGGGGCCTCCCCACCAACGGGTACGCGCCGGCGCGACGCGGGGACCTGCTCGACGAAGAATACGCGATGACATCGACGATGATCCCGTCCATCGACGGGATTCACCTGGCGTCATCTGGCGCCTTTCAACGGCCGTCCGAAGCCGTCAGTCGGCGGACGAGCAACTGGAAGCGGCGGTCGGCTTCGGACACCCGACGCTGATCCAGGGTTACGCCCATCAGGAACTCGTCACGGCTGAGGCGATGAAAGTACAGCGCGCCCTTCTCCACGTCGAGAACGGTGCGGGTCAATCGGCGGTTCAGGACCGATCGCAGCAGACCGTCGAGCAGATCGCTCAGGGCGAGGAACTCGGCGGCAACCTTGACGAAACCCTCCCGGCGGGCCTCCCGGCTCAGACCGACGAAGAATTCGTTGAGGTCGTCGTGGTCCATCAGGTCGGCGGCGCTCACCGTGCCGCCGCGCACCAGGGCCATGTACTGGAGGTCACCGGGCTTCAGGACGCTGACGGCCTGGGCCTGGAACTCCTCCTCCCGCGAGTCCCCGGCGGGTGACCAACGCCGTTTGATCAGCGATGCCCAGGGATTGGCGAACACCGGCGCCGACGGCCTCGGCAGCGACACGAATGGATGAGAGCCGGTGTCCGGGCTACCGTCGGCGCGGGTGGGCGACGGGAGGAACGTGCCGTCCCCCCGGTGATAGCCGCCGTAGTTGGGGTCGCCGACCCCCCGGGCCGCCCGGATTTCCGTCGCGGTCTGCGAGAGCGTCAGGTCAGCGGACTCGATGGCGTCCGCGCCGAGGGAGACCCCGACGATGTACTGCCCCTCGTCGACGTCGAAGTAGAGCACCGCCCGGTCCTGCGCGGCGAAGACCGTCCGGATCAGCCGCCCGTTGGCGAGACCGGCCAGCGAGGTGTTCAGCTCCGTCATCCGGTGGTTCAGCTGCCGGCCGATGATCTCGTAGTCCCAGCGGGCCCGTTCCACCGTGCGTGAACCATGGAAATAGTCGGCCAGCCGCGGATGGTGCAGAAGGTCGGCCGACACCGTCGGCAATCCGTGGACGTAGTACTCGAGATACTGGGCACCCGTGACGGCCACCGCCCCGCGGAACCTCTGCCGGATGCCGTTGTATTCGTCACCGACATGCGGCGCGGTGACGATGTGGGGTTCGACAACATTATCAGGAACAGTCACCATCAGCTCATCCTTCTGCCGCTCCCGGCGGGTGGCGGCCGACGCCGGACCGGAAACCCCGGTCCGGGCGGACCGGCCGCCGGTGGATTGCCACCGTGCACTCGTCGCTCGGCCTCATCACGCTGCTCAGATGCTGGAGATGTCGATGTCGACTTCTCGATGGCCACGCCCGCCGCCGGCCTGCCGGCCGGTGAGGACCGCCAGGTTCTCCCGCATTATCGGGAGGTAGGGATGGCTTCTGTCCAGCGACATTTCAGATTCGCGCAACAGATCCTCGTTCAGCGCCCGGGCCGCCTCGGTCTCGCCGAGGGCTGCCAGGCTCGCGGCGTGGTTCACCCCGGCGGCCAGCGCGAACGGGTGGTGCTGGTAGAGCTCGTCGACCAGCGTGAGGTGGGCCTGCTCGGCCAGCGCGCGGGACTCCGCCAGCCGCCCGTCCGCGCGCAGGTAGGTAGATGGACAGATCCGAGCGGCAGACGTTCGTGAACGGATGCTCGGGGCCGTAGAGACGTTCATACTCCCGCAGGCACGACTCGGCCTCGACGGACGCCCGGTGGTGCTCGCCCAGCGCGTGCAGGTGGCCGGCACGGCTCAGCAGGCAGGCCAGGGTGCCCAGGTCGGACGCCCCGTAGATCTCGGTGTAGCGCTCGAGCGTCTCACCGGCGAGGCGGCTCGCCGCGTCCGGGCTGCCCCGCAGGCGCAGGACGACCGCGAGATGCTTGTTGCAGCGCAGGGTCAGGTGCGTCGTCGCCCCCTCGATGCCGGCGAGGTTGGTCGCGGCCTCCCGCAGCAACCGCTCCGCCTGCTCCAGCTCGCCCAGCTCCCGATGGCAGATCCCGGCCCGCGCCTGCAGCCACCAGAACTGCGAGGTGCCCTCGGCCCCCGCCAGGAGCAGCCGCGCCATGGTGTCCAGGCTCAGGTGGAGCGCCTCACGGGCCCGCCCGTCCAGGAAGGTGGACAGTGCGAGGTTGCTCGCAGCCATGAGGGTGTCGAGGTGGTTCTCGCCGAGCCGGTCGCGGAAACCGACCAGGGTGCTGCTCTCCTCCGCGGCTGCCTCGGTGTACCGGCCGAGCTCCCGGATGTCGATGCCGTAGCTCATCGCGGTGATCAATGTGTAGCGATGGAAAATGCCCAGATGGCGCCGCTGGCGGGCGAGGGTGTCGGTGTTCAGGTCGTACGCCTCCTGGAACCGTCCCAGGCCGCGAAGCACCATGGCCAGGTGGGTGGCCATCCGCAGGGTCAGCGGGTCGTCCGCTCCGAACAGGTCGCGCCATCTGCGCAACGCCTCCTCGGCGATGCCGCGGCCCAGCTCCAGCCGGCCGGACCGCCACATCACATACACCTGGGACACCAGCCACTGCCGAACCTTGGGTGCCGGGCTCTCCATCGCCTCGGAGGCCAGGATCTGGCCTTCCAGCATCCGGTAGATCGGCCAGCCCGCGGCGGCCGAGGGCCGCGGAGCGGCCGCGGCGATGTCCGCGAAGACGCCGAGCACCACCTCGCGGGCGGCAGTCTGCTCGGCGGGCTGCATCCGTTCGACGAGGAGCCGCTGCCAGCGCGCGGCGAGGCGGAACTGACCGTCGGGTGCAGTGTCGATCTCGGCCAGCCGGGGCTTACGGATCTCCGCCCACAGCTCGGGCAGCACGGTCGGGTCGGCGATCGCGTCGTCCCCTACCGCCTCGGCGAGATGGCGCAGCATCACCGGGGATTCCAGCAGGCCGAGCGGCACGCCCTGCGGGGCCAGGAAGGCACACAGTTCCAGCAGCCAGGCCGCCGCCCGCCGGGTCGCGCGGTCGCTGGTGCGCAGGGTCTCGAACGACACCGTCCAGGTCGCCTGCTCGGGTGCGACCCCGGCGATCTGGGTGAGGTAGGCGTCGACGGCACGGTCGTCGACCGGCACTCCCCGCCGGTCCTGGCGAAGCCGCCCGACCGCGGTGCGCAGGCCCGACGGCTGATGCCGCAGCCGCTCGGCGATCATCGCCAGCCGGTCCGCACCGACCTCGGGCAGCCACCGGCGCAGGAACGCCCGGCTCTCGGCCGGGGTGAACGGGCCCACCCACAGCGCGCCGGGTTCACTGTCCCAGGCCGGGTCCGCCGAGGTCAGCAGGACATGACCGTTACTGGTCGGGACGGGTAGCAGCCCGGCCAGCAACTGCGGGTCGGTGGCGCCGTCGTAAACGAGCAGCCAGCGCGGTGAGGGGTCGCCCTGGCGCAGCGCGTCCAGGGCGACCCGTTCGAGCTGCTCGCTCGGGGAGCGCTGCGCGCCCGGGACGTCGCTGCCGGGACGCAGCCGCTCGGCGAGGTCGCGCAGGCCCGCCCGGACCGAGGCGGCGTCACCCGCCGAGATCCAGTGCACGATGTCGTAGTCGGAGCCGAACCGGTGCGCGTACTCGGCCGCGATGGCGCTCTTCCCGACGCCGTCCGGGCCGAGCAGGGGGCACAGCCCGCTCGGTCGGCCCCCCCGGCAGCAGTCGGTCGCGCAGCTCGTCCAGCACCGCGTGCCGCCCGATGAACGGCTGGGCGAACCCGGCCGGCACCGACCAGAAGCGGGGCCGGCGGGCCGGGTACCGGGGAGCGACCACCGGCAGGTCATCGAGCCGGGCCCGCGGAACGGGCAGCCCCAGCCCTTCGAGGACCACGACCCCCGCGTCCCGCTCGTTCCGCGCGGGCAGGGAGATAATCTCGGCCCCGTGGTAGGCGGGGTCAAGCCGCATCGAACCCACCTCGACGACCACCATCCCCGCCCGCGAGCCGCGCTGGCGGATCCGGGTCTGGACCTGCTCGCGCACCAGGGACTCACCCGGGGCGTCCGGGCCCAGATGCGGTGATCCGATCACGATCAGTGACTCGACAGCGGGGAAGTCGGCGGGGGTCAGCGCCGTCGGGGGCAACGGCCGGATCCGCACCCCGGTGGCTCCCAGCACCGACGCCAGCCAGTCCGCCCAGGGCCGGTCCTCGGGCGCTCCAAAGATCGTCACCGACCGCGGAGCGGGCGGTCCGTACTGCTCGAAGTCCCGCAGCACCCGCTCCCGGTCCTGCGGCGGGACGCCGCGCGCATCGATCGGGGCGCCGGCGAGCTCTCCGGCGAGCATCCGGTAGGCGGCCTGGACGCCGAGCCGACTGGCGGGATCCTCCTGGAAGGCCGCCAGGACCTCCTCGTAGGCGTAGACCGCCTTGTAGGGAATCTCCAGGCCGATCAGAAAGCTCCGCTGTTTCTCCGGGTCGGAACCGCACAGGTCGGCCAGCACCGGGCGGAAGGCATGGAACGCCGCGCGGCGGCGCAGTTCCTGCTTGCGCTGCTCGGTGTCCTCGACCCGCATCGGGACGGGCAGCACCCGGATGTCCCGCTTGCTGTTCCGGATCTCGCGGGCCACCCCGGCGCCGCCGTCGATGGACTGGTTGTTCAGCGCGAATCCGATGACGACGGTGTCCGGCAGGAGGTGGGTGCAGACGCCGGCCGCGTCCGAGGTCCCGGTCCGGCTGTCGATGAGGACGTAGTCGTAGTCGGCGAACCGCATGCGCTCACGCAGCGCGGCGAAATACGCCAGGCCGTCGGCCTCCTCGAACAGCGTCGACCAGGGCACCGTGGCCGCCAGCACCGCGCTCGTGGATGTCTGCCGGCCGGGACCGAGGAAGTCGATCCGCCCGACGCCCGGGAACCCGGGCCACTCGATGGTCTCGATGTTGTGCCGGAAGTCGCCGTGCAGGGCGATAATCTCGCGCACCGCGTCGGCGTCCGGCAAGGAGGCCTGCTCCGCGGCTGTCGACGGCGACGCATCCTGAAGCCGGTCGATCTCCCGGATGAAACCCTGGAGCATCTCGGTGACGCCGTCACTCGAGTCCAGCTCCCTGTTCTGCAGAAACGGGCGGAAATACCGGTGCAGGCCGGGAAACTCCAGATCCCAGTCGACGGTGAGAACCCGCTTACCCGAGGCGGCGAGCAGCCAGGCGACGTTCGCCAGCGCCATCGTGCGCCCCGAACCGCCCTTGTAGGAGTAAAAGGTGATGATCTGCGCCGGCCTGCCGGCGCGCCCGCCCGGGGTGTCGTGACCCGCCGGTTCCGGTGGTTGCCTGGAAAGTTCCGGTGGTTGCTCGGAAAGTTCAGTCATCGTCATCGTCCAGTTCGGCGGCGCCGGCACGACGCAGGATGGGTCGACGGGTGTGCTCGGGATCGGCCATCCGCCATCGACGCTCCCGGCCACCGGCTCGGGCCGGAGCCATGGCCGCCGGGGCCGGAGCCGTGCGAACCGTCGAGGCCAGGGGTGCCATCTGGGCCGGCGGGATCAGCAGCGTCGCGGAGCCGCCGACGGACCAGCGGGTGCCCGGGCCCCGACCGGCCGACACCCAGTCCGTCCGCCCCGACCGCTCGACGAACTCCACGTCACGCGTGGACAGTGCCGGCGGCTCGTCGCCGCGGGCACGCACGATCAGTTCACTGACCCGTTCGGTCAACCGCTGGTATCAGACCGAGGCGGAGCCGGTCCGGATCAGCTGTAACGCGCCGCTCGCCGTGTAGCCCGCGCCGAAGTCGCCGACGAGCATCCCCGCCTCCGCGATCTGAGCCGGCACGGGTACCGATCGGATGGACCAGGGGACGCCGACCAGCGCCGGGGAGCTCCGACCGGTGAAATGGTGGTGCCACCGCAGCCGCTCCCGGAACAGCGACCACTCCAGCAGGCACTGGTGGTCGGTGAAGTAGGCGTCCGAGTACAGCGCCACCATCACCGGCGCCAGGAGCGCATCGGGATTGGAGCGGCCCCCGCCGCCGCCGAGGGCTCCGCCGCGCCGGCCGCCTCGCCGGTGAACACCTCACGATAGCCGAGGCGCTCGTAAACCGCATTCTGTACATCTCCGAAGAAACGTTCGACGTAGCTGCTGTCACCGCCGGCGAGCGCGTGATGAACCAGAAAGACCGGTGTCACAGGTCCCCCTCACGCCGTTTTTCGGCGCAGGGCCTCTGCCCTACCATTGCACCCGGTCCTCCCACGTCCACGGCAGCTCGCACAGGTCGGACCACATTCTTCACCGCTGGGGCCCGGGTGCGGCGGGACGGTCGCGGCGCGCTGCCGCCGGGTGCCGGCCGTGGGGTGTTCGTGCAGCTCATCACGGCTCCGTGCAGCTCACGACTGATGGTGGAACGGGGAACGGACGAGCTCCGTCGCCTCGGCGTCCAACGGCGGCAGCTGGTCGCGAGCGACATCCATGACCCGGTAGGCCAGCAGACTTACATACTCCGCGAAGGCGGCGGGATGGCGCATCAAATCCAGGACTGGAAGGTTGTCATATTGACGACCAAGCTCCATATGCGCGATGTGGAGTTCATGGGCCGTCTCGGGTACCTCGGCGTCCCGCCGCAGCCAGGGCACGGGAATGATCCCGGACGGCGGGTTCCCGCCCGGCTTGGTCGCCCGGCGGATACGTTCCTGAAAGACGCCGAACTCCCGGCCGCACCAGTCGCTCTCGAAGTAGTCGTCGCACCACAGCGCGACCAGCACCGGAGCCGTGCGCACCGCGTCGCGCAGCGAGGTCGGCCAGTGCTCCCCGCCGCCCAGCCGGTCGGCGTCGAAGAATCCCGTCGGCCGGATCCGGCGCCTGACCTTGCGGCGCAGCTCCAGCTCGAGCTCCCGATGGAAGATGGCCACGCGATCCCGGTCGTCGCGGTGCGCGTGGCTGGTGAAGAAGTAGTAGGTCGGGGCGCCCGACGGCCCGTGGCTGGGCGGGGGCGAGGAGGGCGGTCCAGGCAGCTCGAGCGGTGGCCAGGAGGCGAACTGGTGCGCGGGCACCGGTGATGACACGCCGAGCAGCGCCGAGCCCGCGCCGCTCCAGTGGGATCGCAGCTCGGCCACCAAACGCCGGAAGTCCACGACAGACCGGTCGTCGCGCGGCGCGACCAGGTCGAGGGCCTGCACCAGGGCGTCGAGCATGCCGGGATCGGGCTGGCCGACCGCCTCGCTGACCAGCGTGGTCAGGCGGACCGCGACGACCGGGGAGGTCAGCGCGACCGTGCGACCGAGGATCCGCGCCAGCTCGTCGAACCAGTGGTCGAAACCGGCCAGGTCGGCGATGTACTCCACCCGCATCAGGGCCGCGACGAGCTCGTCGACCTCCCGGAGGGCCAGCCGTGCTTGTTGATCACAGGAATCGATGGTGCCTGCGCCGCGTCGCGCCCCACCGGGTCACGTACCTCGTCTGCGACCATGACGGTGGCGGCCCCGGCGGCGGCCCCGGCCCCGGCGGAGCCCACGGACACGGCGGGGGATCCGGAATCACGCATCGCCCGGGCCCGGGACGACTGGTCACCGCCGGTGGCGTCCCGGACGGCCGGCGTCGGCCGCAACGCCGCCATCTCCAGCAGGCGCCGACACAGTTCCGGCGTCACGACCGCCTCGCGGATCAGGTACCCGGCGATCTCCGCGAGCAGGGCGGGCCGGTGTCCGACCAGCTCCCCCAGCTGGGCTGCGGTGGCCGGGTCGACCATCGGCGCCGCGCTGGTGAGCAGCATGACCGACTCGCGACGACGCAACGGCCCGATGGGCATCGTCCGGTCCCGCCAGGCGTCCACGGTGCGGTCGGCGATGATGATCACATGCGCCTCGCCGTCGGGAAGGAACTCCGCCACCTCATCCGGACTGCCCACACCCGCGAAGATGACCAATCACCCCGCGCTGGGCTCTCCGGCCCGGCGCCGGCCGCGCCCGGGGCGGGGCCGGTAAATCCGGTGCGGACCCGCTCGTAGAGCTCGCCGATCTGCCCGGGGACGGCGGTGGTCGTCGAGCAGTCCACCCACCACGAGACGTCGTAGCGCAGCTTGAACCGATGCTGGTACTCGCCAGCGAGCTCGGTCTCCCCGATGTCGGACCGGTCGCCCTCCGGCACCAGCACCACCCGCCGATGCCGGGCCAGACCGTCCCAGATGCGTTCCAGCTCGTCGTTGCGACCGGCGAACAGCTCGTTCTCCCGGCGGCTGCGCCACACCGGGGGCGCATCGCCGGGCCGGCGACCGGGCCGGGCATAGGCGTTCATCGCCGGGCTCCCGCCTGTATCCCCGCCAGCAGTCCGTCGACCGCGGTCGGCTCGAACCGGCTCAGGTCCAGCTTCGGCAGCGTCCGCAGCGGCTCGGGTAACGGTTCGCGGTCGATGACCGCCCGGATGACCTGATTCTCGAGCGGTCCCGCCAGCCCCAACCGCTCCCACGCCTCGATCTCGGTCTCGCCAGGGTTCTCCGGGCGGGGCGGCCGGTAGTGCCGCGACAGCAGGGCCACGGTGACATCCGGCCGGCGCGCGGCGATGCGGTCAACCGTCTCGGCCAGCCGCTCACCTCTACTCTGCGCCCATCTGACCTGCACGACCCGGTGGGAGCCGCGGCGCAGCAGGTATTCGAGCCAGTCCGCCCACTCCTGGTCGGCGCCGACGTAGCTGATGGCGACCAAGCGGGAGACCTCCGCCGTCGGAGTCTGCGGCGGCGGTACGTGAGACGCCGCCGGCGGCGTGGTTCGGCAGGAGGTGGTCGTCGGCGTGGGCACGGGGGATGCCGTCCCGATCGAAGCCGCGCGCCGCGCCTCGTCGCCGTCGCCGTGGGTCCGGAAACCGGCTCTCCCGTTCCCGTTCACGTTCACGTTCACGGACCCGGCCAGCGGTCAAGGC
>NZ_CDWTNB010000011.1:47750-48972 GCF_977947065.1 Frankia sp. CgJB1 | reverse complement strand
GGCATTGGGCCGAGGCCGGGATCGTCGCGCTGGGCTGGCCGGTCATACTGGCGGCCGGGTCGGTGCCGCCGGTCGTCCTCGGCCTGCTGTCGCACTTGGCCGTCCTACGCGGCGAGGACGAGCCCAAACCGGGGACGGCAGCTGTCCCCGGCTCTACCCCGAGCCAGGACGCGGCGGGGCCAGAGGCGGAAGACAGTCTGCTGTCGGCCGCAAGAGCGGCCGACGCCGAGTACCGCGCCGCGCACGACGGGCGGCCGATTACCCGGGACGCATTGCGCAAAGCTATACAGGTAAGTACGGCACGGGCTGGCGAGGTTGTGCGGGAACTGTGGAAGGCGCCAGAGGTCGTTAATAGGCAGGGCCTATAAGGGGCGGCGGGGCCGATAGGGAATTGTTGTCAATTCCACGTATTCCGAAATCGGAATAATCCTGTTATGATGACCTTATAAGCGGAGGACCATTGTGGACGAACGAACAAAACAAACACCGAAAAGCCTTGGCCGATTCATCAGGCAGATGAGACACGAACGCGGCCTTACTATCCAGCAGCTTTCTATCGCGAGCGGCGTACGCCAGACAGCGCTGGTGAGAATCGAGCAGGACGAAGTCCAACATCCACTGCCCGATAACCTTGCGGCACTCGCAAAAACTCTGGAGGTAAGAACCAGCGACCTTTTTCTACTAGCGGGCGTCCCGCTCCCCGAAGACCTTCCGAGTCTCGATGTCATGCTGCGGGCCGAGTATGACCTGCCCGAGGCCGGTATCCGGGAAGCGGAAGCCAGTATCCAGGAAATCGTCGCCCGGTATCGGAAGACTGGCCCCGGCTACTCGGAAGATACAACAACACGCCATCATACCTAGCAATATAATAACGGAAAGAATAGAAGCTATTCATGGACCCTACCCCAGAATCAATTATTCCGCGGCTGCGGCGGCTCATGCCGGTACGGCCACTTACCTACGGCGAGGCGTACAGCGTTGCCGAACTGCAAGCGACAAACTTGCTGCACCTTCTCGAAATAGACAAGGCGCCGGCCGACGTGGGGCGGATCGCCGCCCTGCCCGAACTTGAGGTGCGGGTAGAGCCGCGCTGGCGAATGCCAACCATGGCCGGGTTTTCGGAGTGGCGCGATGAGCGCTGGCTCGTGGTCGTCAACAAAAGCAACAACTCCGGCCGGCGGCGTTTCACCCTGGCCCACGAGTTCAAGAATGTCCTAGGATT
>NZ_CDWTNB010000011.1:23973-47337 GCF_977947065.1 Frankia sp. CgJB1 | reverse complement strand
ATTACGAATTCCTAGACCACACGGTCGCAAAGGTCATCTACGCCAGACTCGGCGCGGGTGACGAAGGCCGCCGGAAGAAGCAGGTGGAGCGGATATGCGACCACTTCGCCGCCTGTTTCCTGATGCCACGGCCATGGGTGAAGCGGGCGTGGGCCGGAGGTCTGCAGGACATCGAGGCGCTGGCGGAAATGTTCAAAGTATCAGTGAGCGCCATGAGGACCCGGCTGTGCTACCTCGGATTTTTGGATGACGAGGAGCGACCGGTGGCGAGCTACTTCAGAGCCGAAACAACGGAACCGTGCCCGGCGTAACAAAAGCAAGAAGACGAAAGGAACATCGTAGATGAACAGTATTCGCTACTTCCGCAACGACATCCCGACAGCCGGGCAGGTCAAACGGGCCGTCGTCTATCTTCGCGTATCGACACCAGGTCAGGTCAAGACCGACTACGACCCGGAAGGCATCTCCCTGCCGGCCCAGCGGCGCAAGTGCGCCGAGCAAGCCCGAGAACTGGGAGTCGAAATCATCGACGAATACCTGGAACCCGGCCGCTCGGCTACCGCCATTCACAAGGGATTCGGAATGAAATAACTTGTTCACTTCGGGGTCCTCGCGAGCCCGTGACCTGCGAAGACGCATATTGGCTTGCATTAATTACTTCATTACGAATTCAAGCGGCCTGAGTTCAAGAAGATGATGGCACGTATCCGCGAGCGCCACGACGTCGACTACGTCATCTTCTACTCGCTGTCGCGCATGCACCGGAACTGGGCCGAGAACGGTATCACCCTCGCTATGCTGCGCGAACTCAATGTCACCATGATCTCCGCGACCGAGAAGTTCGACGACACCCCGCTCGGCGAAGCCATGCACGGATTCCTCGCGGTGTTCAACGGCTTCCAGTCCCGCGCCAACGGCGAAGACATCCGCTACAAAATGGGCGAGAAGGCCCGCCACGGCGGCACCATCGGCCAAGCTCCCCTCGGCTACCTCAACGTCCGGGAGAAATTCGAGGGCCGCGAGATCCGTACGATCGCCGTCGACCCGGTGCGGGCGCCGCTCATCCGACTGGCTTTCGAGCTGTACGCCACCGGAAAATACAACTTCCACTCGCTACGCAAAGCACTCACCGAGGCGGGGCTACGCACCCGGCCCACCCCTATGCGGCCCGAACGCCCGGTATCGATCCACAAAATCGGCGACATGCTACGCGACCGCTACTACCTCGGTTTTGTCAGCTACCAGGGAACCGAAGTCACAGGCCGCCACCCAGCCATCATCGACCAAGACCTGTTCGACCGGGTACAGAAGGTCTTGATCGCCGACCGCGGCGCCGGCACCCGCCAGCGGACCTATAACCACTACCTCAAGGGCGTCGTCTGGTGCGGTCACTGCGAACGGCGCCTGATCATCTCCGGCGCGAAGAACCGTCACGGCATGCAGTACTTCTACTACATCTGCCGTGGACGGCAGGACGGCACCTGCGACCTCCCCTACTTCAAAGTCGAGGATGTCGAGGAGGCAGTACTGCGGCACTACTGCCACGTGCGAGTGCCAGACGACGTACAGCAGCACCTACACGCCACCATGCAGGACGCCGTCAGCAACGGCGAGGACAATGCCCGGCAACTCCGGACACAGCACACCAGGCGGCTGAAGGACCTCGACCGGCAGGAAGACCGCTACCTCGACCTCGTCGGCGATCCTGACTGGCCCAGAGAGAAGATCACTTCACGGCTGCGGGCCATCCGCGAGGAGCGGACCAAGATCAAGCGGCAGCTTGACAACACCGAGGCCGAGCTTGAGGTCGGCTACCAGATCGTCACCGGAATGCTCGACCTCCTGGCCGACCCGCAGGAGCTGTACCGGACGTCAAACAAGCGCACCCGCAGCGTGCTCAACCGGGCGATTTTTACGAAACTGTTCCTCGACACGGACGGCAACGGCCCGCTGGTCGTCGCCGACGAGCTGACCGAGCCGTTCGAGACGGTGGTGTACCTACGGCGGGAGGCACGTGCCGAGCTTGCAACACCGACAGGTTCCAGCGTCGTAGAGCCTTCCGCCGAGACCGATGAAGCGCCTGCCGACGACGGACGCGAGACCACGGACCGGCTACGCCGCCGCTTCGCGCTGGCGTCTGCGCGCTACGAGCGCTGAGACGACAGCGGCGCCCTCCTTACGGAGGACGCCACAATCTATGAAATTGTCACCGTTTCGGGCCTGCTCGACTACTCTCTGTGTAGAGCGGGTTCGAGTAAGACCGAAATGGTGGAGGTGAGGGGACTCGAACCCCTGGCCTCCTCCGTGCGAGGGAGGCGCTCTACCAGGCTGAGCTACACCCCCTGGAAGCATCTGAAGCTTACAGGACCGCGTAGCCCATGTGACGACCACCCCGGTTCGGGTGGATCGCCGCCTCCGGCCGGCCGTCAGCTGATGCTGATGCCCTCCTTGCCCCGAGCCCTCGACCGGGCGGCCGGCACGGCGACCTCCCGGGCGAGATCTGGCTGGATGCGCTCTGACAGGGCGAGGCCGGACCGCGTGACGGTGGCCATCAACCGGTCGAACAGGGGGGCTGCGGCGGCTGGCCGGAGCAGCCCCGCCTCATGGCCGCACCATCCCCACACGCGAGTGCCGTCGATGACAAGCTCCTGGTCCGGCTCGGTGCCCCGAGGGAAGGCCAGCCGAGCGTCGGTCGGAACATCCGCCGTGTCGAGCGGGTGGTGCGTCCACAGTTGCAGGGACTCCTCCGGGCACCACGCCTTGTCCCGGACGGCTATCTGCCATACCGCCGGTCCGGGCCGGTACAGGGCGAGCCGGATCGCCGTTCCCCGGCAACGGAACAGCAGACCGACCCCGTCGGGACGAACACCTCGTACCTCGACGGGTACCGGGGAGCTCCCCGGGCAGACGAGGTATCCCTCGCTCCGCAACCGGGCCATCCACGACTCGAAGGTCACAGCGAACGCTGCCTTCCTGATAGTTCTCGATAGCTACACAGTGATTGCGTGATGATTGCGTAGTAGTTGCGCGGGTCTGGGAAGTCCCAGCGGGGGATCGGCCGGTCGGGACCGGACCAGCCGCCAAGGCCGGACCAGCCCGGCTGACCCTGGCGGCACGGCCACAGGTGACCGGGGCGGGTAGCGGGCTGGCACGCGACGGGAGAAGACGGAGACGGCGTGACCTGGCTCATCCGGCGGAGCGCATAGCTCAGCCGGTCATCCGGGAGCGCGCACGGAGCACTCCGGCGAACGACCCGGCCAGGGGCAGGACGGGAGTCCGGGAATACGGATGATCGACAGCTGCTTCACCCCGGGAGCAAAAAGATCACTCGTTCAGGTCTGGCACCGAGCCCCGAGGCCCCTCGCGCCCAGAACGGTCCCTGAGTTACAGGACCGGTGCGCTCGTCGCGCGTGCGGCGAGCCTCAGTGGACGCGAGGGCTGGGACAACACCGACAGCGCCCTGGACAACAGACCTCTCGCCACGCCCAGTGAGGGGCGGAGCCGGGCTGCCAACGGAGCGTCACACCTTTATTATGCACGGCATCCCGGCCGGGCGTCGGAGCGCAAGTGGTCGCCGGAGATCGGTTCAGGAGCATGCGGACACGGTGATTCCGACTGTCCGGAGCGTCTCGACGATCTTTGCACCGCACGCCGCGAACCGTGTATCGCTCGGATCGGGGCAGGTGCCCCGGGACGGTGTGGGTCGGTATCCCGGCGACTAATCGGGGAACGACGACCACAGGACGATGTCCGGTCCGGACGGCGAGCACGAGGAGCCCGCCCGGCCGGCACGAGGAGGTTGTCGTGATCTTCGATAGTCGGGAGGAGGCCGGCCGGCAGCTCGGGCAGCGGCTGGCGCATCTACGCGGCCGTGACGTCGTTGTCGTCGGGCTGCCCCGCGGGGGCATTCCTGTCGCGTTCGAGGTGGCGCGGGCGCTGGAGGCCCCGCTGGATGTCATCCTCGTCCGCAAGCTCGGTGTCCCCTTCCAGCCTGAGCTCGCGATGGGTGCCATCGCCGAGGGTGGGGTGCGGGTCGTTAACGAGGAGGCCCGGCGGCTGGCTAACGTGGGGCTGGACGAGTTCGCCGCGGTTCAGGCGCGCGAGTTGGTGGAGCTTGATCGTCGGGCCCGGCGGTTCCGGAACGGCCGGCCGAGGATCCCGCTCGCCGGGCGGACGGTGGTCGTGGTGGACGACGGGATCGCGACCGGCTCGACGGCCTCTGCCGCGTGCCAGGTCGTGCGGGCCCAGGGAGCCACCCACGTGGTGCTGGCGACCCCCGTTGCCCCCCGTGACCGGATCGGCTGGCTGCGCCGGCAGGCAGACGAGGTGGTCTGCGTCCAGACGCCCGACGTCTTCTTCGGTATCGGCGAGTTCTACGCGGACTTCTCCCAGACACCGGACGAGGAGGTCGTCGACCTGCTGCGCCGGGCCGCGCTGACGATGCCGGTCGGCGGCGCGGTAGCCGACCCGTCCGGCGGCGATGTCGAGGTCGACATCCCCGTCGGTCGAGTGCGGCTCGCCGGTCGGCTCACCGTGCCTGACCAGTCCCGGGGAGCGGTCGTCTTCGCTCACGGCAGCGGCAGCAGCCGGCACAGCCCACGTAACCAGTTCGTGGCCCGCGACCTCAATGCCGCGGGGCTCGCGACCCTGCTGTTCGACCTGCTCACCCCGGACGAGGAGCGTGACCGGGCGAACGTGTTCGACATCGGGCTGCTTGCCCGGCGGCTGATCGACGTGACCGGTTGGCTGCGCGGCCAACCGGCGACGGCTGCCCTCCCCATTGGTTACTTCGGCGCCAGCACCGGTGCCGCCGCGGCGCTGCGGGCCGCCGCGGAAGGGGGGTTCCCCGTCGCGGCCGTCGTGTCGCGGGGCGGCCGACCGGACTTGGCCGCGGCGCAGCTGACCGCGGTACGCGCCCCGACGTTGCTCATCGTCGGTGCGCGGGACGATCTGGTCCTCGAGCTGAACCGGCAGGCCCAGGCCCGACTGCTGGGCTGCGAGAACCGGCTGGCGATCGTCCCGGGCGCCACGCACCTGTTCGCCGAGCCGGGTGCCCTGGAGCAGGCGGCCGCGCTTGCGCGTGACTGGTTCGTCGATCACCTGGCGTTGGCCGGCCATCCCGGTCGCGCCTGACCGGGTACTGACCTGACTTCCGCGCGACGCCGGGCGATGCGTGCCCACCCGGGCGACACTCTGGTGGTCCACCGTCACACCACCCGGCAGCCGGACCGACTCGGCGAGGTCTTCGAGGTGCGCTCGGCGGCGGGGGATCCGCCGTTTGCGGTCCGCTGGTCCGACACGGGGCACGTCAGCTTCGTCTACCCGGGTCCGGATGCCGAGATCCGTCACCGCGGCGAGGAGGCACGCAGCGGGGCCGGCTGAGCAGCCCGGATCAGTCCTGGTCGACGACCCGCCCCGCATCGAGGGCGAGGGTGCGGTCGGCGAGAACCTCGGCGTCCGTGGGATCGTGCGTGACGATGAGCACCGGAGCCGCCAGTGTCGGTAGCACATTGTGCAGGAAGGACCTGACCTCGCGGCGGGTCGCGGTGTCGAGCGCGGCGAGCGGTTCGTCGAGCAGCAGCAGTCCGGGCCCCGGCGCCAGCGCCCGCGCGAGCGCCACCCGTTGCCCCTGGCCGCCGGACAGGGCATCCGGTCGTCGGTCGCCGAGATGGCCGATCCCGAACCGTTCCAGCCAGGTGTCCGCGGACGCCCGGGCGTGCCGCCGGCCCTGGCCGAGGCGGGCCCGCAGGCCGAAGGCGATGTTGTCGCGGGCCCGCAGGTGTGGGAACAGCAGGTAGTCCTGGAAGACCATGCCGACCGGCCGCTGTTCGGACGGGACGAAACGGTGCTCGGCCGGGTTGTCGAGAACCTCGCCGCCGAGGGTGATCCGGCCCTCGTCGAGCGGGAGGAGGCCGGCCAGGACCCGCAGCAGCGTGCTCTTGCCCGCCCCGCTGCGGCCGAGGACGGCGACCGTCTCCCCCCGTGCCACGCTGACCTTGACGTCGAGCACGAACTGGCCCTGTCGCACTGTCATCAGCGCGCTGAGCCCGGCTGACGCCGGATCCAGGCCGGGGGCGGGGGGCGCCGCCCGCGCCGAATCTCCGGGGACGGTGTTCACGGGATGCCCCGCTCGAGCGCCTCCGGGGCGGCGTCACGCGTTCCCCGGTTGCGTAAAATCCGCCGGGCGCCGGGGAACCAGCGGCCCCGCAGTGCCACCAGAACTCCGACGCAGACCGCGAGCAGTACGAGTGACAGCGCGATGGCTGTGTCCGAGTCCGTCTCCAGCGCCAGGTAGACCGCGAGCGGCGTGGTCCGGGTGGTCCCGGGGAAGTTGCCGGCGAACGTGATCGTGGCCCCGAACTCGCCGAGGGCGCGAGCCCAGCACAGCGCCGCGCCGGCGGCCACCGCCGGCGCCGTCATCGGCATGGTGACTCGGCGAAACGTCATCCACGGCCCGGCACCGAGGGTGGCGGCGGCGTCCTCGAACCGCCGATCGGCGCTGTTCAGCGCGCCCTCGACGGACACGATGAGGAACGGCATGGCCACGAAGATCTGCGCGATCACCACGCCGACGCTGGTGAACGGGATGGTGATGCCGAACCAGCCATCGAGGTACTGGCCGACGACGCCGCGCCGACCCAGCACCAGAAGCAGGGCCACGCCGCCGACCACTGGCGGCAGCACGAGCGGGAGGGTGACCAGGGCGCGCAACAGGGACCGGCCGGGAAAACGGGTGCGGGCCAGCAGCCAGGCCAGGGGGACACCGAACAGCAGCGACAGCGCGGTTGTGGCGGTGGCCGTCTCCACTGATAGGAGGAGGGCCTGCCGGACCGCGGTCTCGGTGAGCAGATCGGGCAGGGCGGACCAGGGGGCGCGGACGAGCAGGCCGACGAGCGGCAGGAGCAGGAACAGGCCAGCGATCCCGGCCGGCACCAGCAGCGCCCAGGACATCCGGCGGCGCGTTTCCCGGCGAACCGTGCGGCGCGGACGTCCGCCGGTCCGCGGGTCACCCGGCCGGGGCGCCCGATCGCGCAGGCTGAACCGGCCGTGCGAGCTGAACCGGCCGTGCGGGCCGACGGCCCGTTGCTCCGGCTGACCCCTTCGAAGGAGCGAACCGCCGCGGACCGACACGGCGGGCAGGCCCTTCTCGCTGATCGGGATCAACGACGCTCGGGTAGCTCGATGACGACGTTGGTCGACTTCACCGCGCCGACCGCGAGGACGCCGGCTTCCAGCCCGAGTTCGTCGGCGGCCTCCCGGCTCATGAGCGAGACCAGGCGATGCGGGCCGGCCTGGATCTCGACCTGGGCCATCACCGCGTCGCGCACCACGCGGGTGATAATGCCGGGGAAGCGGTTACGCGCGGATTCGGCGACGACCGGTGTCTGGGCGGCGGTCTGCTCGGTCGCCAGATCCTTGGCGAATCCGGCCAGGGTGCCGCCTTCGATCGCCCGGCGGCCGGCGTCGTCTAGGACGGTTGGCAGTCGGCCGCTGTCCGCCCACCGGCGGATGGTGTCGTCACTGACACCGAGCAGCGCGGCGGCCTCGCTGATCCGGAATCTCGGCATGGGGTGATCGTACCCGAATCTTCGGGAGAGTCGCGACGTATGATCCGAAATTACGGTGAAATTACATAAAAATATCCGCTCATGCGGGTCAGGCGGCGAGGTGGTCGGATTGACGGGACCGTGTCCTCGACCGACCCGATGCCGGCCGGATGACCGGTTGGCGCATCACGATCTGGTCCGGCGGGGCACGATGCGGAGGTTGCCCCTCTCGGCCCGACTCGCCACTCCTGGAGCACCCGTGACACCGCCCGCTTCCAAACCGACCGTCACCGCCACCACGTCCTACGGCGACCTGGTCGCCGGCCCCGTGCGGATCAACGCGCGCGCGCTGCTCGTGACGGGTGATCGGGTGCTGCTCGCCAACGAGCGTGGCCAGAAGTCGTTCCACTTGCCAGGAGGCCGGGTCGAGCCGGGAGAGACCGTGCAGACGGCGCTGCGCCGGCTGCTGAACGAGCAGGCCGGGATTGAACTGGACTACCTGACGTTCGTGGGCGGTATCCAGAACATCTCGATCGAACGCGGTGAGCGGATGGGGGTGCTCGACGTCGTCTTCGCCGCTGACCGGTCGTGGGGCGCCGACTTTGGGAGCAGGCTGAATGATCTCGATATCGTCTCGGTGTCCCTTGGGAGCCTGCTCGACCTGGAACTAAGGCCCGCCGACCTGCGCCGACTGGTCCCCGGCTGGCTCACCAACACCCGTCCGGCCTGGTACGAGTCGGCCAGCCGCTGACCGTAGGCGCGCATCCTCGCATTCGCACGGTTGACCTCATCTCGACTTCAGGTTCTAGCGCCCGCACGCCCGCATGCCCGCGGGTCGGAATGCGGCCGGATGAAGGAGCCAGGCGACCCGCGCCACAGCCCCGTGACAGGCCCGATCCGGTGACGAACCACCCTGGCCCCGGATCCCTTGGGTACATTCGCCCGGTGTTCTCTCGACGCCGACCCTGGCCGTCGCGGTCCGCATCGGGCGCTGCATCGCGCGATGGTTACCGCTGTTTCCGTCGTCACCGCCGGACGGGGTGACAACGGCATGGTCGTCATCGGGGTGACGGGCCACCGGGGGCTTTCCGACGGGCAGGACGAATACACGGCCGGCGAGATGCGCCGGGTGCTGGCGCCTCTCGCCGCGGCCGGGTTGACCGGGATCAGCTGCCTGGCCGAGGGAGCGGACACTATCTTCGCCGACGTGGTCCTCGAACTTGGGGGCCGGCTCATTGTCATGATACCCGCGGCCGGTTACCGGGACTTTCAACCCGCTGCGCATCGGCGCGACTACGATCGGCTGCTCGGCCGCGCCACCGAGATACGCAGCCAGGACCGGGCGAAGCCCGATCTGCCCAGCCTGATGTCGGCGAGCCGCCTTCTGGTCGACGCATCCGACCAGGTCCTCGCGGTGTGGGACGGTCTGCCGGCGTGTGGCTTCGGGGGTACGGCGGACGTCGTCTCCTACGCGCGCTGGCGACGCAAACCCCTCCAGATCATCTGGCCCGACGGTGCCGTGCGGGCGGGGGTGACCTCCGTCGCCGGTTCGAGCGAACGACAGCGGTAACCGTCAGAGGCCGCCGCGGGGCTGGGGACTACCGCGGGGCCAACGTCACGACGTCCACCTGCACCGGGGCGAGACTCCTCCTGGCCGGAGCCGGAGCCGGAGCCGTCGTGGCCGGTGGCCGGGTGGCGGCCGGCCGGGTCGTTGCCGGCTGGGTCGGGGGCTTGGTCGCCGTGGACGTCACGGAAGCTCCGCTGGCGGTTGTTGCCGCGCGGGTGGTCCGGCCACCGGCGGCCGGGGTGCCGGTGGCCGGGGTCCTGGCCTCGATCGGCCCGGCAGCCACTCCTTCCGCCGCTGCGGACGGCTTGGTCGGCACCGGCGGGGCGGCGGCGAGAACGGGCGGCGCCTGGTGCGCCGGCGGGGAGGCCGCCGGCACCGGGCCGCCAGAGGAACGCCCCGGCGGCGCGGATCTGCCACCCGCCGCGAGGCGCAGGGTGTTCAGGGCGAAGTCCTCCGCCGCCAGGTCGTTCTGCTGTTCCTCTTTGGTCGGGCCGAGGACGGATCCGCCGCCGAGGGTGCTGGGCCCACCTGAGCCGGGTTCGTCCACGGCGGGGCTGCCTGACGCGGCGGGCCGGGGGGCGGCCGGTGCCCGCACGGCCGGGCGGCCCTCGCGGGATCCGGACCGGCCGCTGCTCGGAGTGTCCACGGTGCCGCCGTCGTCCGGCTGTGACTCGTGCAACGGAGCACGCGCACCCGTGGTCACGTCGTCGGGCGAGGAGTTGAGCCCCGCGGCGGTGGCTGCGGCCGCCACCGCTGCCACCGCAGCCACCGCGAATGCGGCGACCGGGCGCATCCGGGACCGGCGAGCGCGAACGAGCGAGTCCACCGGCAGGCGTTCTACCCGTGGCTCGGCTGCCCGCCTCGCTGATGTGGATCCCACCGATGCCGCTCGTCCGGCCTCCGCTCGTCCGGACTCCGGACGAGCGGAGGCCGGACGGCGGTCCGGGGGCGGGAGCTCCGGCGGTGGCAGTGTCGGGAGCGGTGGCAGCGCCCGGGCGGCCATCGGGTCCGGGACACTCCGGGTGGGGCTCGGTGCCCGCCGACCGGTGCTGTGCCGCCCGCCCGTGGCCGTCCTGAGGGGAGCCCTTCCGAGGGGAGCCGTCCGGGTCGGTGGTCGAGGATCGGTAGGCTCAGGCCGCGGATCCGCGCCTGTCGTCGCGGCGCCCGCCCGCCGTGAGCCGTGGCGGCCTGCGGGCCACGGCCCCACGCCGCTCGGGTCGACTGCGGCTTCGATCCGGAGAGCAGCGCCAGCAGCTCGGCGGTGTCGGGCAGAGAGGCCCCGTCGGCCTGTCGCACACGGGCGAGCGCCCGCCGCACCCCCTGGCCGATGGGAGCCGTGTGCTCCGACCGGTCGGCGCGGCGTCGCCCGGCCCGGGCCGCGGGTTCGACGGACCCGCTGGGCTTTCCCGTCGCGGCCAGATCGACGATCCCGGCCCACGCGACGATGTCGGCGGCGGGGCCATCCCAGCCACTCGCCGCGGGGCCGTAGCCATAGCCGGGCACGTAGCCGGGGCTGTTGGGGGGAGGCCGCAGGTGGCCGGAGCGCCCGGCGACGACGTGCGGCGTCCCGGGCGCCGTCCCTCCGGCCGAGCCGGCCGCGGGGGACAGCAGCAGTGGTCGCAGGGCCGCCGCGACACCCAGGTCGACCAGCCGCGGCCCGGTAACAGAGAGCACGATATCCGTTGCTGTCAGGTCGCCGAGTGCGCCGACCGTGCGGTGCGCCGCATCGATGGTCTCCAACAGGATCCGGGCGAGGCGGTCGATCTCGTCCGAGGACAGCGGTCCGCGTTCGGTGAGCTCGCGGGCCAGGGTCGGGCCCCCGACGAACTCCGTGACCACGTATGGCCGCTCGGCGTCGGGCGCGGCGTCGAGCACCCCGCAGGTGTGTGCCCCGGCCAGCACGCGAGCGCGGTCGATCGCCGCCGCGAACCGGGCCCGCATGTCCGCGCGCAGGGCGTTGCCCGGGTGCAGCGCGCGGATCGCGACCTGCGCGCCTCCGACAGCACGGCTCAGATAGACGATGCCGGTGATGCCGGCGTCCAGCCGACCGAGCAGCTGGTAGGGCCCGAGTGAGGTGGGCTCGCCCACGGCGAGCGGCGCGACGTGACGAGGTAGCCGAGCGGTCATGGTGATGATGCCCCGAATGCGGCTCGTGGACGGTCAGCGACGTTTATTCGCTCCGACGGTAGCTACTCCAGTCGTGTCCGTGAAGGCCGCTACGCATCCTTCTTCGCACTTCTTCGTATCCGCAGCGAATTCGGCATCCGCCGGACGCCGGCGGGCACCGGGCGCGAGCACAGTGATCATCGTCGGCGGAACATTGGTCGGCTGTTCCCCGGTCGGCTATTTCCCGGCCAACCGATGATCGGCCAACCGATCATCGGTTGGCCGGGGGCTCCGGCGCGTACGCGACGGCGATTCCGTCGAGAAGCCATTTCAGCGCCTGCTCGAAGCGCGGCACCGTGTATCCGCAGCCGAGGGCGGCGAGGGCGCGCAGCCGTGGGTACTCCTTCTCGGCGGTCTGCGCGTCCTCGGTGGTCTGCGCGCGGTTGAGGACCTGGACGGAGAAAACCGGTCCCGCCATCGGGACACCGGGGCGATCCTGGGAGTCGGCCGCCGGAGGCCGTCGGCGGTCGAAATCCTCATCCTCCCGGTCGCCGAGTTCGCGCAGCGTGCAGCCGACCACCAGATCATTAAGCGAGTGGATGATGCGCAGCTGGTCCTGCGGATCATCGGTGATCTTCGAGGCTACGGTCAGGCACTGCTCGATGTGCCGCAGCTTGTTGGGACCGAAATCCCGGCGGATGCCGATCCGAAGGGCCCAGGGATGTTCCTGGAAGGACCGCCTCGCGCGCCGGGCGATCTGGGTGAGGCCGTCCCGCCAGTCCTCGGGAACCTCGTCCAGCAGATGCCCAGCCAGGAACGCGTCCCACATCAGGCCGGTCAGTTCGTTCTTGTCCCGGACGTGGTGGTAGAGCGTCATCGTCCCGACGCCCAGATGTGCGGCGATCCGCCGCATCGACACCGCCGTGAGCCCCTCCGCGTCGGCGATCTCCATCGCGGCCAGGGCCAGCCGTTCACCGCTCAGCGGCGTCCGGCATCCCGGTGGGGTGGACACCCGTCCCATCGGCTTCCCCTGGGATCGCCCCGGGGCCGCACTCGGCGGCGCCGCCATCGCCACTCACCTCCTGGCAGGACGCCTCCTGGCAGGACGCACAGGCTGCCGTTTTGGCGTTGGTACATCGTACGGCGTAGGGTTGGCTCACTGCTCGTACGGTGTACGAAGACTGGAGTTGTATGAAGGCTGGGGTTAGAGGTATCGGGTGATGACAGGTTCGGATGAGGGCGGTTCGGACGAGGGTGGTGCCGTGGTCGGCAGGAGCCGGTACCGGGGCGGGTGCCTCGCCGGGAGGTGGCGCACCGCCGGGCCGGGGGATTCCGGGCTGGGCCGTGCTGGCCGTCTGCTGCCTGGCCCAGTTCATGGTCGTTCTGGACATTTCGATCGTGAACGTCGCGCTGCCGTCGATGCAGACCGATCTCGGGATGACGGCGAGCGGCTTGCAGTGGGTGGTCAACGCCTACACGATCGCGTTCGCGGGTCTGCTGCTCTTCGGCGGCCGGGCGGCAGACCTGTTCGGTCGCCGCCGGGTGTTCGTGGCCGGGCTGGCGCTGTTCACCCTGGCGAGCCTCGGCGGTGGTTTTGCGCGGACCGAGGCGCAGCTCATCGTCGCCCGGGCCGTGCAGGGGCTGGGCGGGGCCGTGCTCGCCCCGGCGACGCTGACCCTGTTGATGATCTCCTTCGCCGAGGGGTGGGAGCGGATCCGGGCGTTGGGCGCGTGGGGCGCCACCGCGGCCAGCGGCGGGGCGCTCGGCGCGATCGTCGGCGGTGCGCTGACCGAGGTCGCGAACTGGCGGTGGGTGCTGTTCGTCAATGTGCCGATCGGGGTGGCGCTCCTCGTGGCCGTCCGGCTCGTGCTTGTCGAGTCGCGGGGCCAGTTGAGCCGGCTGCGTGATCTTGACATTCCCGGCACGGTGACCGTCACCGGGGGCCTGGTGCTGTCGGTCTACGGCATCGTCCGCACCGAGAGTTCCTCCTGGACGTCCCCGGTCACGCTCGGGATGCTGGCCGGGGCGGTAGTGCTCCTTGCCGCGTTCGTGGTCGTCGAGGTCACGACCCCCGCCCCGCTGGTGCCGCTGAGCATCTTCCGCTACCCCGGGCTCGCCGCAGCGAACGCGGTCGCCGCCTTCCTCGGCGCCGCGATGTTCACGATCCTCTTTTTCCTCACCCTCTTCCTCCAGCAGGCTCAGGGTTACAGCCCGCTGCGCACCGGGGTGGCCATGCTCCCGATACCACTTATGGTCATCATTGCCTCGCGGATCGTCACCCGGATGATCGGGCGGCTCGGTCCGCGTCCGATCATCGTGTTCGGTCTCATGAGCGGAACGGCAGGTCTGCTCTGGCTGTCGACGATCACCCGGGACGGCTCGTACTGGGTGCACGTGTTCGGCCCGGTCCTGATCATCGGGTTGGGGGTGGGCTCTGTCATGGTCGCGATGGTCGCCGCGGCCACGGCGGGCGTGCCGATGCGCCTGGCGGGCCTCGCGTCCGGTTTGATCAATACCAGCCGCCAGATCGGCGCGGCGATCGGCCTCGCCGCGGTGTCGACGATCGCGACCAGGTATACCGACGGCCGTCTCAGGCACGGGGCCGCGCGGCTCAACGCGCTGGCCTCCGGCTACTCCCTCGGGCTGTTCATCGGCGGCTGCGTCCTCGCCGCCGGGATCCTGGCCGCGCTGCTGCTGCCCCGTGTCCGGCGGCCCGAGCCGGAGCCGGTCCTCGGCGCGGCGGAGAAGACCGCGTCCGGGGCCTCGGACGACGAGGACCAGGCACTCGCGGAGGTCTGATCCATCTCCATCAGCCGCGCGGACATCAGATCGTGGATCTGCGCAGCAGCCCGACGAGCTCACTGCCCGCGCGTAGCTCCCCGTCCGGGCCGAAGACCTCGACACGGCCGATCGTCCGGCCGTGGCCCGCGTGCAGGGTACGCACCCGGGTCCCGGACGTCCAGGTCGTCGTAGAAGGTCACATTCTGCGAGAGGACGGCGACTGCCAGGCGCTTGGTGGGGGTCAGGCCGGTGACGGCCAGCAGGTCGGACAGCGGCAGCAGCTCGCAGCTGTGCGCGATGAACGCCCTCCACAGGGACCGGTCCTCCGGCGCCCCGGGGATGCGCTGCCATTGGTCCAGCTGATGGGTGCCCGCCCGGGGAAGCACCCGAACCTCCCAGGGCATCATCGGACGGTCGAGGGGGCTGGCGTGCTCCGGGCCGAGGAAGTCGGACTCGGTGGAGCGCAGGCGCAGGAAGTCCTGCTCTGGGGAGCGGAGCATCACGTCCGCCTGGCAGATCTGCAACGAGTCTTGTCGGAAGGTCAGGGCCAGGGAGTCGATCGACCGCCCGTGGGCCAACCGCTCGACGTCGATCCAGACCGGTTGGCGGCAGTCGCCGGGGCGCATGAACACCGTCTGCAGGCTGTGCGTGATCTTACTGGGGGTCATACGCTCGGCGAGAACGATCTGCTGGCCGAGCAGCTGCGCCCCGAGGACGCCGCCGTGTGTGCTGAGCAGGCATCGGGCCGGCACCGGCGGAACATCCCCGCCGAGGTCGAGAACTGCCAGTAGTTCACTCAGAGTGCACTGGCCGGGCGCCGGCGCCCTATCGGCCTGATCCTGCGCGCCGGCCTGTTGCTCGGGGGTCTCACCAGCTCGTGCGTCCGTCGTCTCCGCGGATTGTGTACCCACAGTGCACCCTTCCCGCGGACGCTCGCCAGGTGAGAATGCCGCGGTATCCTTGCCGGATGCCCGCGCTGGACGCCCAGGTCGGGGGACCGTGACCGGTCGCTGCACTCTCTGCCGAATTGTCACACGTGGATCATGACTTCGCCCGGCGCGGAGCCTCGCGGCAAATATCGGCCTATTCGCCGCCGACTGCTGGTCACAGTGGCGCACGTCACATTCCATTGAGCCCGTATGGTAGATAAAGGTTGCTGCTTATCGGTTTGTCCGCCGATTTCGGACTGTTACCGATCTCAGACTGCTCTGGAATCTGCTTCGAATCCCCCGTAGGAGCGGGTGATGATCTCCATGCCGTGGCCGGCCGGGTCCAGGAAGTACAACCCCCGTCCGCCGTCATGATGATTGATCTCGCCCGGGTGCTTGCGGTGTGGATCCGCGTAGTAGGTGATCCCGGCCCGCTGGATCCGCTCGAACGCCGCGTCGAACTCCTCCTCGGCGATCAGGAACGCATAGTGCTGCGCAGTGATCGACTCAACCGGTGCGGTGGTGAAGTCCAAGGTGACACCGTTTGCGGTGACGACCGGGATGAACGGTCCCCACGCGGCGCCGACCTTGAGACCGAGGATATCCGCTAGAAACTCGGCCGATTCCCGGTTGTTCCGGGCATGCACAATAGTATGATTCAGCTCGACTGGCATATGGACCTTCTCCGTAAGTCGCTTTGTCGGCACTTCCAGGGCCCGTGGTCCTCGGTGGAGATACCGGGAATGCTCGGATTCGGAATGTCGTAGTCCGCGAAGACGGCGGGGAGCCGGCCCCACCACCTAATTATCCCACCCGGTCCTCGCCGTCTACCCGGTCCTCGTGCTGCCGGCGGTGCTCGTGGGATGGGTGCTCGTGGGATGGGTCATGCTCGTCCGGATCAAGCACCCGTCCTCGGACGAGGGAGTCGACGTGCAGCGTCACCGCGTCCCGGGTGACGTCGAGCGGAGCGACGACGAACCGACCGATTGGCAGGTAGGCGCCGTCGGGCCGGGAGTCCCAGCTGTGCAGCCCCACCCACCAGCGGTCCCGCGCGTCGGTGAAGGCATGGGCCCCGCTCGGTCCGAAGCCGACCTTTCCCCCGGTCAGCATCGGTTCGTCCGCCGGCCGGCAGGGCCCGAGCGGCCCCTTGCACGACGCGGTCGCCACCACCTGCCGTCCACCGAGCGGCGACGCGGCCGAATAGAGCAGATGGTGACGCCCGCGGATTGAGATCATCGATGGTGCCGAGATCCGCCCCTGCTGCCAGGACAGGCTCGGGCGGAGCATGACGGCGGGTTCGCTGGCGAGCACGAGTCCGTCGGGTCGCAGCCGCTGCGCCCACAGCGTGGGCGGCGCGCCGTGGTTCCGGTCCGAGCCGCCGCCCGCCCCGGGGCTTGCCCAGGCCAGGTAAGCGCGTCCGGCTTCGTCGACGAAGGGGCTCGGATCCGAACTGCCGCCGTCCGCGGTCTGGCAGATGAAGGGCGCGAGAGAGGTGTCGACGAACGGACCGTCGGCGGAGTCGGCGGTCGCCGCGGAGATACAGCGGACGCCGAGGCCACGCACGGCCGTCGCGTAGTACATGACGAACCCGTGGCCGAAGGCGCCGACGGCCGCCGGGCCGAGGCCGCCCGCGGGGTCGGCCCAGGGCGGCAGGGCGTGCAGCGCGGCCGGCTCGATCGTCCAGCTCCGGCGGTCCCGGCTGGAGAGCACGTCGACGGTGCCGGGGGAGTCCGGGTCCACGCCGAAGGCATAGGTCGTCCGGTTGTGGGTGATCAGGGACGGGGTCGAGAACTCGATCCCGGGGACGAGGACGGCCCGGGAACCCGGGCCCGGACCGGACCTGGCAACGTACAACCCGCCTAGGACGATGATGATGACGACCACAGCGGGCTGGCGCCGAGTGAAGTCGATCAGACCCTGAGTGAGCCCGGCGCCCCGCTCTCCGGCCATCCCGCCACCATCCTCAGCGTAAGTATCTGAGTGAGCATCTAATGGCGGAGTGTATTCACGATCAGCTCGACTTCACCGGACGCGGGTCGGTGCCGGCTCGGTCGGTGCCGGTTCCACCTGGGCCGGCTCGGCGGACAGCTTGTGCAGCAGGGTGGCACTACGGGCGTTCACCCCCACCAGGCTTACCTGCGTGCCGCGTTCGCGGTACTTCGCGCACACGTCGTCGAGGGTGGTGACCGCCGCCGAGTCGAGAAGGTGGGCTTCCGAGAGGTCGATGACCACCCGTCCGGGATCGCGCGCGTAGTCGAAGGCGTTCACCAGATCACTGGTCGAGGCGAAGAACAGCGTGCCCTGGACGGAGTAGATCCTCTCTCGGCCCTCCGGGTCGAGCACGCTGGTCACCAGCGCCAGATTCGCGGCCCGGCGGGTGAACAGCAGCGCGGCCAGCACGACGCCCACCCCAACGCCGTAGGCGAGGTTGTGGGTGGGCACCACGACGGCGACGGTCGCCACCATGACCGCGGTCTCGCTGCGGGGCATCCGGCGCAGCGTCGAGGGCTGGATGCTGCGCCACTCGAAGGTCATGACCGACATCATGATCATCACTGCGGCCAGCGCCGACATCGGGATGACCCGCACGAGGTTGCGCAGCGGGACGACCAGCATGAGCAGGAAGCCGCCGGCGGCGAAGGTCGACAGCCGGCCCCGCCCGCCCGAGCTGACGTTCACCATCGTCTGGCCGATCATGGCGCAGCCGCCCATCCCGCCGAAGAAGCCGTTGACGATGTTGGTGATCCCTAGGCCCCGGGATTCGCGGTTCGGGTCATGCGTGGTGTCGGTCAACCGGTCCACGATCTGCGCGGTCAGCAGCGTCTCCACCAGGCCGACGGCGGTAAGCGCCACCGCGTACGGGGCGATGATCTGCAGTGTCTCCCAGGTCAGCGGCACGTCGGGCACGCCGGGGACGGGCAGTGAGCTCGGCAGCCGGCCCTCGTTGCCGACGGCGGGGACGGAGATGTCGAAACCGGCGGTGACGAGGGTGAGGACCGCCACCGCCACGAGCGGCGGCGGGACCGCTCTGGTCAGGCGGGGGACGGCCAGCAGGATGGCGAGGCCCGCGGCGACGAGGGCGTAGACCTGCCACGACTTGCCGATCACGTGCGGCATCTGCGCGGTGAAGATGAGGATGGCCAGCGCGTTGACGAAGCCGATCATCGCGGCCCGCGGGACGAACCGCATCAGCCGTGCCACCCCGAGCCTGCCGAGCACGAACATCAGCAGGCCCACCCCGATGGTCGTCGCCAGCAGGTAGTTCAGGCCGTGGTCGCGGACCAGGGGGGCGGCGACGAGGGCCATGGAGCCTGCCGCCGCCGAGATCATCGCCGGGCGCCCGCCGGTGAACGCGATGACCACCGAGATGGTGAACGACGCGAACAGACCGACCTTCGGATCGACCTCCGCCACCACGGAGAAGGAGATCGTCTCCGGGATCAGCGCGAGCGACGTCACCAGGCCGGCGAGCAGTTCCACCCGGACGTAACGAACCCCCGGCCAGTGGCCGGTGAGGCGGCGGGAGTAGCAGGGGCCGCCGGGGGCCGTCCGGCGAACGAAGCCCCCGGCGTCGGCGGCCTCTCGGGCGGTTGCACCAGGCATGGCGGCGGCCTCCCCTGCCCTGCGACGAGGGGGCTACCTTCCCCGAGTCCGGTTAGTCCCACTTGACTATACAAAGACGGTTTCGTCGTCACAGCGGGTGGGTTCGCCGGTCAGGCCCGAGGCGCGCCGAGGCGTACCAGATCGCGCTGCATCTGGTCGATCTCCATCGACTGGGCGAGCACCATCGCCCTGGCCATCGCCCGTACCCGGTCCTCACCGGCGTGCATCGCCGCGTACTGGGCCATGGCCAGCCCCCCACGATGGTGGCGCACCATCAGGGTGAGGAAGAGGACGTCGAGGTCATGGCCCCGGATCGAGGCCAGCCGTTGCAGCTCGGCGGGGGTCGCCATGCCCGGCATGCGCGCGGTGTCCCGCGGGTCGCTGGACGCGTCCTCCGCCGCATCCTCGGCCAGGCCCGGCATGTCCATGCCGGGCCTGGCGGCGCCGTGACCGTCATGACCATCCTGCCCGCCCGAGGCCCCGTTGACGGTGCGGGAGTCCCGCATCCACCGCATCGGTGTCCCGGAGGTGGACTGGGGCCGTCCCCATCCGGACAGCCACGAGGACATGATGCCGATCTCGCGTTGCTGGGTCAGCGCGATGTCCTGGGCCACGCTGCGGGTGTCCTGGTCACCGCTGTGACTGAACTCGATCATGGCCATCTGCACTGCCTGGGCGTGATGCTCGGACATGTCCCGGGCGAAGCCGACGTCGACCGACCCCTCAGCCGGTGGCCGGCTGGCGAGGTTGCCCAGCGCCGCGCCGGCCGCCAGCAGGCCGGCTACCACGGCGAGCATCACCGGCGCCCACCACAGCCGGCTTCGGGCCCAGCGGCGTCGCGGCCGCGCGTCACTCCCGCGCGCCGCATCGCCGTCGCTGGCCGGCAGGTCGTCGCCGGCTGGCCGGTCGTCGTTCGCCGTCGTCATGATCACCTCGATTGGGCGGGTGAGTTGCCCGGGCAGGTGGTCAAACGTGCAGGTGGGAGTTGAACACGAACGTCCGCTTGCCTACCTGGACGCGGGTGCCGGGGATCAGGGGAGCCGGCTGGTGCGGGCTCAGCGGCGTCCACACGGTCGCCTCCGGCGGGGCGATGTAAGTGCCGTTCGCCGAACCCTGATCGGTGATGACCGCGTCCCAGCCGTTGAGGGTGATGATGGCGTGTACCCGGGAGACCGCGCTCTCGCCGTCCTCGACCGGCAGCGCCCGTGCCTTCCCGGCCCGGACCGCATCGTCGCGGTCCGGCTGGCGGCCGATCACCAGGTCCATGTCGACGTTCATGGTCTGGCCGTCGTCGAAGACGAGGACGCCGACGGGCGGCCGGGGGCCCCAGACCGTGCGGGTGTTCTGCTGGGCGAGCGACAGGCCGCACTCGGAGCAGTACGGCGCCTGCGGGTGGTTGAAGTGGCCGTTGGCGCACAGCACGCCCTCGACCTGAGGCTCGCCGCTGCTCGGCAGCATCGTCGGTGCCTCGTCGTCCTCGATGAGGTCGGAGACGGTGAAGCTCTGGCCCGGGAGCTGGGTCAGGGCGTCGTGCTCGTCGTCGGTGAGGTCGTCGCCCAGATCGTCGGAGAGGCCCTCGGGGTGGCCGACGGGCCCGGCGTGGCCGGCGTGGCCGTGCCTGCCACCCAGATCGCTCCCGGCACGCGGGATCGAGTCACGCTGGGCCAGCTCGGTGGGCGGATCCTCGTCGAGCTCGTCGAGCTCGTCAAGGTCGGCCGCCTGCGTCGGTTCGGCGGCGGCGCGGCGCCGGTGGGCCTCCTCCTCCTTGCTGAGCAGGGGGGCGAGCGCCGGCGGGGTGGTCGACATCGGATCGGGGGCGCGAGTTCCCGGCGTGGGGATGGGCGCGGCGCCGGTCATCGGCTCCCGGACCGGATCGAACCCGGCAAGCAGCTGCTCGGCGGAGGCCTTCGGCGCGGGCAGCGACGGCGTGTCGCTGAGCAGCAGACTCACCCCGATCCCGGGCACGGCCCCGATGCGCAGGTCGAGCGGGAAACCGAGATCGCCGAGCCCGCCGGGGAAACCCGTCGGCCCGACCATGCCGGTGGGGCCGACGTCGATCCGGCTGATCTCGGTGGGCAGCAGCCGGTCGACCCACGTGGCCGAGTCGACGCCGGAGAGCGTCACCCCGGAGCTGCCCGTCGCGACGACGTCCATCGCCCCGTGGACCAGCGCGGCGACCCGGTCATTGACCGTGGTCAGCAGGCTGAAGTCGGGCACCCGATCCGGATCGGCGTCGGCCAGCAGCCCTGCGACCCGGCGCACCAGCCGGCGACCCATGGTCGACGCGGTGGCGCCCACCTCGGCGGCGACCTCGGCGCACAGCGCCAGCAGCCTGATGGTCGTCTCGGCCGTCTCCGACCGGCCGGCACGGGCGACGATGAGTGCGCCGGGCAGCCGGACGACCACTCCCGCCCGATCTCCGCGCCCGGATTCCACGACCACCCGGAAACGGTCCAGTCCCGCCATGACCTCGCCCCTCGTATCCCGCACCTCGAAGGATCCCGACCTTGAAGGATCCCGCACTCCGAACATCGGTGCCGATCTTCAGGCTATCGGCTCCGGTGCGTATCCTCGCCGCCTATCCTGCCGTGCCGCGCCGGCACCGGAAACCGCCCGTCACCGCACACCCGTGGTCACCGCACACCCGTCCTCGGGTCGGTCACCCCAGCGCGCGGTCGAGATGGATCGCGGCACTGATCAGGGCGAGGTGGGTGAACGCCTGCGGGAAGTTGCCGAGCGCCTCCCCGGAGGAACCGATCTCCTCGGCGTAGAGCCCCACGTGGTTGGCGTAGGTGAGCATCTTCTCGAAGACCATCCGGGCCTCGGCGACCCGACCGGCCCGGGTCAGTGCCTCCACGTACCAGAACGAGCACAGGTTGAAGGTGCCCTCGTCACCCGTGAGGCCGTCGCTGCCGTCCGCGGCGTACCGGCGCACCAGACTGTCGCTGACCAGGTCCCCGCTGAACCGTTCCAGGGTCGACAGGAACCGGGGGTCGGTGGGGCCGGAGAACTTCACCAGCGGCATGCACAGCAGGGATGCGTCCATCCGTGGTGAGCCGGGGAACTCCATGTAGGCGCCGCGGGTGGGGTTCCACGCCTCGTTCTGGACGAACCGGTAGGCCTGCCCGGCGTAGTCCTTCCATTCGTTCGTCGGCCCGGGCAGGCCACGCTGGCGCGAGATCCGGCAGGCCCGTTCGAAGGCGACCCAGGTCATCACGACTGAGTAGGTGAAGCGCTGGCGCCCACCCCGGGTCTCCCAGATGCCCTCGTCCGGTTCGTCCCAGTGCTTGGCCAGCCAGTCGAGCTGGCGGCCCAGCGCCTCCCAGAGCTGGAAGGAGATCGGGACCTGCTTGTTGTACAGGTACACCGAGTCCATCAGCTCGCCGTAGATGTCGAGCTGGAGCTGTGTGGCGGCGGCGTTGCCGACGCGCACCGGCTTCGAGCCGCGATAGCCGGACAGCTGGTCGAGGACCAGCTCGTCCAGGTCGGCGTTGCCATCCACGCTGTAGAGCACGTAGAGCCCGGAGTCCTTGGGTGCCTCGTGACATCGCTGTTCGAGCCAGTCCATGAACGCCGCGGTCTCGTCGGTGAAGCCGAGCGCCATCAGCGCGTACACCGTGAAGGCCGCGTCGCGGATCCAGGTGTAGCGGTAGTCCCAGTTGCGCACGCCGCCGAGCTCCTCGGGTAGCGAGGTGGTCGGCGCGGCCACCAGCGCCCCGGTGGGCCGGTAGACGAGCAGTTTGAGGACGAGAGCGCTGCGTACCACCATCTCCCGCCACCGGCCGTGATAGCGCCCGCGCCGGATCCAGGCCTGCCAGTAGTTCAGCGTCCGGGTGAACAACGTCTCCGCCTCACCGATGATCAATGGGCGGATGGTCGAGTTCCACTCGAGCACGATGTCGGCACACTCGCCCATCGCCAGCTCGAACTCGGCGACCACGGCCGTGGCCTCGACGCGCAGCGGCAGGGCCGTGCGCAGCACAAGGGTGCCGGCGGTCGACTCGAACACCGCGCCCGAACCGGGTACCAGGGTGACGGTGTGCGGGGCTCGGCCGTAGTCGAACCGGGGGTCGCAGCGCAGCCGGAACGTGGCGGTTCCACGCACCGCTCGCGCCTGGCGGACCACGACGTGCGGCGTCTCGGTGACGTCGCTGTCCACCGGGACCATGAAGTCGATGACCTCACCGACCGCGCGGGGGGCGAGGAAACGGGTCATCAGGATGTTCGAGTCGGGTAGGTAGAGCTGCCTGGCCCGGGAGTCCGGACAGTGGATGCGGAACGATCCGCCACGGTCGGCGTCCAGCAGACTCGCGAAAACCGACGGCGCGTCGAAGCGCTGCGGGCAGTACCAGTCGATCGTGCCGTCCGTGGCGACCAGGGCCACGGTACGCAGGTCGCCGATGACCGCGTGCTCTTCAATGGGCGGATAGTCGGTGTCGGGCATTCGTGGGCTCTGCGAAACGTGACCGGCCGAGGTCGGCCGCGGGGGTTGCGGGACAGGGGGAGGATGGACCACGTTGTCGCGGCCCGCCGGGAGCCGCCCGCGTCCTCCGACTGCCGCCGGTCGCCACGCGATTCGGTGGCAACCAGGCGAAGGTAACCCGTTGCGGAGCCCACGGGACCATGACCGGGCGTAAGCCACAGTGGCCGCGGCGAGCCGGTGAACGTGCGATGCCGGCGGTGGTTCGCGGCCACATCGGTGACTACCAGGATCGTTGGGACCGGTTCACCGGTGGGGAACGGTAGTTTCCGGTGCGGGTGTGCGGGTGTGCGGGTGTGCGGGTGTGCGGGTGTGCGGGTGTGCGGGTGTGCGGGTGTGCGGGTGTGCGGG